>JAKAHQ010000318.1 GCA_021814855.1 Bacteroidota bacterium
TCTTATAGATGTTTTTCAAATCTTGTCTTGATATTTCGCTTCCGAGATCGATTGCTTTTTTCAAATCGGCAATTGCTTCCGCATGCTTGCCCAATTTATTATAAATCATGGATCGCATTTCGTAAACTTCCTTTGTTTCGGGCGCAAAGGTTACGGCAGATTCGGCCTGTTCGAGCGCCTTGTCAAAATTTTTAGTAGCCATATAAGCCATTGCCGAAAGCATGTAAGGGTCTGGAATTGTTGCGTTCAAGTCGGCGGCTTGCTCGGCTTCTTCCTGAACTTTATCATACTGTTTGCTTAGAAAATATACTTGACCAAGTTTGAGGTGATAATCGACCCACTTCGGATTTAACTTAATAGCTTTTAATAAATCATTAATTGCTTCATCATAATTCTGAAGTTTATTGTAAACCATAGCTCTTGCGGCATAATCATCAGCTTTATTCTCCGCCTTAATGACATTTGTGTAATCGCTGATGGATCGATCATACTCGCCCTGCTTATCCAGCACAAGCGCGCGCATTCTATAAGCCGGAATGTTGTTTTCTTCGAAGTTGTAAATAATTCTGCAGCAATCCTGGTATGCTCTTTTTAGCGAATCCATTTCTAAAAAAGCTTTCCCGCGGTACATGTGAGCAGAAATTTTTTTATCGCGGCTCATACTTCTATCCCATTTGTTAATTGCGTTCGTTAGGTAACCAACGGCGCCTTCATAATTTTCATCTTGATAAGCCGCGATGCCGAGAGTTAAGCAATCGTCAAACGAGCCGCAGTCGTACTGCGCAAAGCATGCAAATGAATTCAAAAGACAAACAAGAAAAGGTATAATGAATGTCTTCATTTTATCTTCTCCATCGAAATAAATTTGTCGCCTGGCTTCTGGTAAGCGACCGCCAGTTTATTTTCATTTGTAAGAGTGTATTCAACCCATGAATACGGACCGTATTCATGATTGTTGTAATGCAGAAAGAATCCTTGATTGTTTACTAACCGGAAACAAAATTTTTTTTCGTTTGCGGAAAAAATCGGAACGGTGCAATCATCAAATGGACCAAAGGTTTTATCATCGACTTGTACATAACACCCCTTTTTAGTTACATAAACCCAAGCAATCCTTTTGCCTGAAGATGAAAAGTTAGGGTACAGAACATTTTCGATCGGACCCACAATCAGATCGTTCACTTTCGCAAATAGAGAATCTTTCATTTGATATCGGATGCCTAGAATAGATCCGTCGCGGGAGAATGCGATGTCGTCAATTGCGTCGTACGGTCCAAATGTTTGATCGTTTAGGGCCACATATTTTTTTCCCGACTCGCTGTAAATGTAGCTGTACTTAGTGCCGTTGTCGGACAAGGAAAGTTTTGCCACTTTATCAAAATCTCCGTAAGTGGTTCGATCAACTTGTATGTACGTCAATCCATCTTTTTTAAACTCGTATGCATAGCTTGAACCGTCTTTAGACAGGCAAGGACTGTAAGTGTATTCGTACGGTCCAAAATTTCTTAGCTCTCCGATTTGAATAAAATATTGATTCGCCTTTTTGTAGCTGTAACCCAACACCAAGCCGTTTTTTGATATTCTTATATAAGGTTCGTCCTCAAACGGCCCGATTGTTTTATTGTCCCATTGAATGAAATGTTCGTTTCCTTTATTGTACCAGAAATAATATTTGGATCCTTCTTTGGGAAATTCAACCGCGTAGCTTCCCCCGTCAAACGGCCCGAAAAGTTTCTCGTTTACCCGGAAGAATTTTTCATTTCCATTTTTAAAATAAACCACTCCGTAATATTTGGAATCGGTCGAAAAGAATACTCTGCCTATATTTTGAAACGGTCCAAATACTTTGTCGTTCACCCGGAAAAATTCTTTCCCTTCATTTTCAAAATTGATAGCGTACTTCGAACCGTCTCCGCTTAATGTGAAAGAAGTGATCATTTCAAAAGGACCGACAATTTTTTTGTTCACTTGCAGAAAATCTTTGCCGTCCTTTTCATATTGAAATGCAAAAGTTGAGCCGTCTTGAGAAAGGGTTGGGTGATAAATGTTGATTCCTTCCTCCAGGGGAATTTTTTTTATCTCTTGCGCAAAGCACATTGCAAAAGAAAATAATCCAAACAGAACAATTTTTTTCATAACTATTACCTTTATAATTGAATTGTTAACTCCGGACGTAATTCCTTCAGTTTATTAATGAAGATGGCGAATTCTGCTTGATTGAATGCGTCGTCTGTTATTCTAATTCTTGGACCGGAAAAAAATGTTATGCCGGGAAGAGATGTATCCGCATAGCCGCCCAGAAGTATATTTACAATTTTTCTGTTAAGCTTTTTGAAAACATTTATTGCGGTAATCTGCTCTTTACCAATTCTTGAAGGGCTGTTTTTTATACCGCGATATACTGTAAATCCATTCTTGTCAATCTTTACAGTGTGAATTCCTTTCTTCATCCATCTTTTTATATCGATATAGAGATAAAGGAAGAGAATTATAACGCCGAGAATGAAAATGAACGGATTATAGATCAAGCGAACAGCAAGGAGCAGAAAGAGTAAAATTGTTCCGCCTACCATTGCACCGATATTAATTAGGAATAAATTATATCGCGAACCGCACATGGTAAAAACTTCTTCGTCGATTGATGAGGTAGATTTCAATTTGTTTTGAAGCGATTGCCAGCTTTCGGCTGCTTCGAAAGTCACATAATATTTATCGGAAGGGTAACGATTCTCTAACTGTCTTTTTGTAAGCGACGCAATATGTGCAAGTTCGCCGCCGATATTGCCGGTTGAGCTAATTTCTGCTTTGTCAATAATTTTACCTGTCTCGATTTCCTTAACTAAAACAAAATACACTTTTCCGCTCTTGAGTTTTTCTGGGTTTAGTTAAATCCCGGTATCTTTCAAGCATGAATTCGCAATTGTCGCCGCAGTAATTGTAAGTTCCATATTTACAGGCTAAGAATGAGCAAAGGGTTATTTCTTTTTAAGCGGGAGAAAAAACATTATACAAATAGACTTGTGGCTGTGATGAGGATTTAAAGATCAAGCCCACAGAGCTTGATCTTTTTTGCAGAATCGGAATCAATACTTAAAATATATTAACGAACATGACAGAGTAATAAAAATTACATCTAATAAAACTTAAACAATTTCCCATTTTAGATCAATTCAGATCTTCCAAAATTGTTTGTAATTTTTCCAATGCTTTTTCCCAGTCTTCCATTTTCTTTCGTTCGCGTTCTATAACATCTTGCGGGGCTTTGGAAACGAAATTTTCATTCTCCAATTTTTTTCGCACGCCGTTGAAACTGTTAAGCAGGCGGGCTATTTCTTTTTCTATTCTTGATCTTTCAACATCGACATCTATTAATCCTTCAAGCGGAATAAAAATATCGCATCCTTTAACGACTGCGGAAGCGCTTGCTTTCGGTTTATCAAGATTCTCATCGACAGTAAGCTGATCAATTTTAACAAGCGAGGTAATGTAATGC
>JAKAHQ010000319.1 GCA_021814855.1 Bacteroidota bacterium
AGATATCGCTGGGCAACAATTTAAAGTTGTTGAAAACCAAAAATATTATGTCCCGCGATTAAAAGCTGAGCCGAATACCGAAATCTCGTTCGATTCTATTTTGTTACTTGGCGATGAAAAAAGTACTAAAGTAGGTACACCAACTGTCAAAGGCGCAAAGGTTCAGGCCAAAGTTTTAGAACATCTTAAAGATGAAAAAGTAATTGTTTTCAAAAAGAAAAGAAGAATCTCTTACAAACGTAAGAGAGGTCATAGACAATTTTTAACAAGAATTGAAGTTACTAAGATTTCGTAGTAACGGAGGATTTTAGAATGGCACATAAAAAAGGTCAAGGTTCATCCAGAAACGGTCGCGATAGCAATCCGCAGTATTTAGGCGTAAAAGCTTTTGGCGGACAGAAGGTTACCGCGGGTTCAATCCTTGTACGACAAAAAGGGACCAACTTTCATCCCGGTAAAAATGTAATGAAAGCCGGAGATCATTCCTTATTTGCTACAATCGATGGCGTTGTAAAGTTTGAACGAAAAAGAAACGATAGAAAATTTATTAGCGTTTACGAAGCTACCGCATAAGTTTTGATTTTGCATTATAAAAAAACCCTCTGCATGGAGGGTTTTTTGTTTAGAGTAATTCACTGTTAACTTACAATCCCAATCGATCCATATCGGCTACTAATCCTTTAACTGCGTTTACAGAATTATCCAATGCGGATTGCTCTTCCTTGTCAAGCGAGAACTCGAGAATTCTTTCGGCGCCGGTAGAGCCCAGCACTACTGGTACGCCAACATAATAACCGTTTACTCCGAATTCTCCGTTAAGATATACGCAAGTAGGAAGGACCCGTTTTTCATCGTTGAGGATTGCCTCAGCCATCGAAATTGCCGACGCAGCCGGAGAATAAAATGCCGAACCGGTTTTCAACAGTTTAACCACTTCACCGCCAGCCATCTTAGTCCGGTTGACCATTGCATCCATAACCTCTTTGGCTTTTGCTTTGTCATTATATTTTCTTTCGAGTTGTTCCATTACAGGTATGCCGTTTACGTTTGCATATCTTACAATCGGAACCATGGTATCGCCGTGTCCTCCAAGTACCATCGCGTTCACGTCTTTAACTGAAACGCCCAATTCCCAGGCAATAAAAGTTGCGAAGCGGGAGGAATCAAGAACGCCTGCTTGACCGATAACTCTGTTGTACGGGAATCCGGTTACTTTTTGACAAAGAGTAACCATTGCATCCAAAGGATTTGAAATAACAATTACAATTGAATTGGGAGCGTACTGTTTGATGTTTTCCGCGACTGTCCTCATAATTTTTGCGTTGGTTACCAAAAGGTCGTCGCGGCTCATACCGGGTTTGCGGGGTAAGCCTGCCGTAACAATAACGAGGTCCGAACCTTCGATATCTTTGTAGTTATTTGTGCCGGTTACTTTTACATCGAAACCATCCACACGAGAAGCTTCAGCTATATCGAGTGTTTTGCCTTGCGGTAAGTCTTCAACGATATCAAACAGAACAACATCGCCAAGTTTTTTCTGGGCTATTAACTGAACCAAGACACCGCCGATCTGACCGCCGCCGATCAATGCTATTTTTTTTCTTCCCATTATTTCTCCGAAAAAATTTTGATTAAATATCGAGATTAATATAGGAATTATGGACTCAAATTCCCATATAAGAATTTCTGCTAATCTGATGGAATGTCAGAATTATTGAAGAGTAATTTCCAAAATTGTTTCTGTGCCGGTAGGAGTAAAATTATATCGGAGAGTATCGAGAAATGATTTCATGATGTGAATACCGCGGCCGCTGTCTTTTAAAATGTTTTCCGGTTTAGTAGGATCCGGCACAGAGCTGATATCGAAACCTTTACCCTCATCCTTAATAATAATTGTCATTTGTTTGTCGTCCACCCTGACGGTAATTTTTACTTTTTTAGATTTATCGAGTTTATTACCGTGCAGAAGACTGTTCGAGGCGGCTTCCGAAAATGAAAGTGTAAGGCTGTTAAACTTTTCTTTGTTAAGATTAGATTCTTCGGCAACATTCACTATAAATTCCTCAAGCTCCGGCAGCAGTTCCGGGTCGCTGGGAATTTCTTTTACATAAATTTTTTCTGGCAAACTTTCTCCGTACAGAAACTTCAATCAATTGCTTGCTAAAATATAATTAGTAGCTCAATCGTGCAACACTAAATCTGTATTAATTAGAATTAAAATTTATAATTTAATTTTATGCTCAGATTCACCATCTGTCTGTTCGAGTTATCTTCAGCTTTAATAAACTCATACCATCCGTAAACTTTAAGAATTATTCTCTCTTGAATTTCATAACTTATTTCCGAGAGCGGTCCGATGCTCGTATAATCCGAAACTTTTATTTTTTCCGCGCCGTTTTGAAAATTATATGTCGATAACGAAAAGTATCTTACTCCCATGCCCAGACTCAGCTCTTGATTATCGTAAAATATTTTCGGTTCGGCATATTGTTCACTGAGATATCTTACCGGATTGCTCGTAAAGTTCGACCATTTGAAATCTCCCTGTTCAGATAACTTTGAATAGCCGGTAAAGAATAATCGAATACGCCGGTTCAGTTTAAGTGTAGTGGAATCTCTTATTGCCAATTGCCTAAATGCGAAGCTTCTAAAATTCGGATTTAAATCCTCGTAATCGTAAACAGTGTAATTTGCGGAGACCTCTGCCGAATTCAAGGAGGTAAAATTACCGTGCGTTATTGTACCTCCGCCGGAAAATTTTAAAATTCTTTTGATGTTATTGTTGGAGCTTCGTTCCGCAAAAATGTAAACAATTTTATTGATGTTGCCTTCAAGATTAACAAACATTTTAAATAGCGGAGATATTTCTCTTTCGTATAAAACTCTGCCGATGGAAAGCAATTCATCGCGGTCGTCGAAATTTTGATCGCTCGGTGTATCGTACCGTAATTTTCTTTGCAATAGACTAATAATGAGTCTATCCCTGCCGGAGAGATTTATTCTGGATAATAAAGATAAATTGGCAAGCTGTGAAGTATTGTTCTTTTCTTCTTCAAGCTGAAGCCGCTCATCATAAATAAGATTATTTAAACCTGTGTATTTTTCGGGTGTATGCTTTTCATCTCTTTCCGAATAAGAAAACCGCAACGATAGATTAAAATCTCCCGGCAGGTAATCCAGCCCGGAAGCAAATTCTAACCGCGACTCCTCAATGCGCGTATCGTAATTGGAATTTGCTATGTTGGTAACTGAAATGTACCTCGTATTGCGGTCTATTCCGCGCCAAGCAACTCGTCCTTGAAAATCCATACTCAGCGCCGAATTTTGCGGCGCAAATCTTATTCTATCCTGTAATGAATAGCCCGACTCTGTTCTACTTTGAATATTATTTGTAATATCAAATTCCGACGCGGTTAAAGGATCGGCTGTAAGGTAAAAATCCTTTCTTTGCTGCGAGTAGTTTGCGGAAACGGTATTGTAAA
>JAKAHQ010000320.1 GCA_021814855.1 Bacteroidota bacterium
TATAACCGGCATGATGAAAAATGGTAAATTGTTTGGTAAATTTAAAACAACTATCGGGAAGATTCATGGAGACATTGCAGGCGATTGCAACGAGAAGAAGCATAAGAAAATTTACCGGGAAAGATATTCCCGATGAATTAATTACCAAGTTGCTCGAAGCCGCAATGTACGCCCCCTCCGCCCGCAACACGCAGCCGTGGCATTTCGTAGTAATTAACGAACGACAATTCCTTGATAAAATTCCGCGCATTCATCCCTACGCCGAAATGTGTTACGATGCCGGCGCGGCAATTATGGTGTGCGGAGATTACAACCTGGAAAAGCTTGAGGGTTATATTGCTCTTGACTGCGCAGCGGCTACGCAAAATATATTATTAGCAGCTCACGATCTCGGATTGGGTTCGGTCTGGCTGGGAGTTTATCCAAGAAGGGAAAGAATGGAACCTCTGGTAAAACTGGTCGGTTTACCGGAAAGCATAATCCCGGTTTCGTTGGTTGCCCTTGGTTATCCCGCAGAAAAAATTTCTTTCCGGATAAGATTTAAGGAAGAAAAGATTCATTATAATAAATGGTAGTTTATCAATTAAAAAAATTTAACCGGAAATTTTGATGAAAAGAATTTTGAACAACAGACCGGCAACAATACTTGCCTTTCTTTTTTTACTGATAATATGCAGCGGCTTTTCCGACGCACAGAATAATCTTTATAAACGATTCGTAGGAAGATGGGTTACAGGACCGCTGCACGACAACTATTTGAAAATAGGCGATAACTATATTCTTGTCTATCTGAATATTGAAGATGTTGACGGCGTACTTTTTACAAGGATGGAAAGTCCGGACGCCGATGCGTTTAATATGCCTGGCGATGAGACAACAGCATCAGGCGACAAAATAAAAATTTATTTTAAACCGCTCGACGCGATCTACCGCGGAGAAATTAACCGCGCAAACAATCAAATAACAGGCTCAATGGCGTTTCTCGGCAAAACGGTTCCTATGAGTCTTGTGAAAGTTATGATTGATCCGCAGCTTCCAAAATAAATCAGCGGCTGAATAAAAAATTAAAACAACCTTCGAAGTTACGCTTAACCCCGAAGGTTTTTATTTTCATTGATTGGGCGTGAACTTGACAACTGTGTTGCTCACCGGTTTAATTGTTCTTAAGTACTCGTAAATAGCTCCCAGGTCTTCTCTTGTCATTCCGCCGAAAAGACACCACGGCATAACGGTATTAAAATCTTTCGGACTGACCGAAGCAATTTGATTGCTGTCAGGATCGAATCCTTTAAACTGCTGGATGAATTGATCTTTTGTCCACGAACCGATACCTGTGTTTTCGTCTGGAGTAATGTTGGCCGAACGAATGGTTCCGTTCGGTAAATGAAATTCAAATCCTCCTGCAAATTCTTTACCCGCAACCGGCTCGCCTTTTACCATTTGAGTGTGGCAGTCTGCACAGCCGGCAATTGTTACAAGATATTTTCCGTACTCTACCGGATTGTTTTTGTTCGGTTCAGGAGAAGGATTATAATTTTTTAAAGGGATCGTTTTCACAATTAAGCTAAGCGGAAAATCTAACGATCTTTCCGGCACATCGTTTTTTACCGAAGGAAGGGTTCGGATATACGCAACGATAGAATAAAGATCTTCTTTAGTTAAATGATTGAAGCCCAAATACGGCATTAAGGGAAAGAGAGCGGTGTTATCTTTAGAAATGCCGCATGTAATTGCGCGAATCAATTCGCCGTCGGACCAATTAGCCAATGCAGCCGGTGTGATATTTTTTGCATACAACTTTCCCGGTACGCCCGCTGTTGCATTGTCAAACAACTCCCCGCCCTTTCCAAATGTGTTTGGTATTGAAGGCCCGGAATATTTTGTCCAATCGCGGGTCGAGTGGCAATCCATGCAGCCTGTAACATGAAGAGCTAGATATTTACCCCGTTCAATTCGCGCGGGTGTAATTTCCACTTTCTCGTTCGACGGCTTTGCGAACTGCGGATATTTTGAATTGAAGTAGATTAAAAATGCAATTACCAAGATCGTTACTCCCCCAAGTATATAACCAGCTATTTTGAAGAACTTCTTCATTTATAGATGCTATCCTTTCTTTTATGATTGATTAGGAATGATTTCTAATATATTAATAAAAAGAGATTATATCCCGAAAATTCATGCTGAATATGACGGGAAAGTTTAGAGGAAGTTCCTTTGAGGAAAAATAATTTTATTTGTGAGGTAAAAAGAAAACCGGCCCATAAAACAATTATAAGCCGGTTAAGAATTTTAGAGTTCGAACTGCACTCCTGCCATAACTGAGAAAAATGTGGCTGTTGATTTTGATGTCGTAGATGAAGAATAACCCGAACCACTGGATGAAAAATTAGTACCGACTTCAAGATTATTGCCGTTAATTTTTGCATTTACATCGATATTAACTTTTGGCGCAACATTGTAAAGGAATCCTACTCCTAAACCCCAAGCCGTTGCCGCCTTGGATTGAGAAACTGCTGCATCTAAACTTTGTCCTTCTACAGTAACTTTTGAAGCGCTCACGGAAATAATATGCAATCCTAAATCAGCGGCAACATAAGGACGAAATACCGATGCTGTGAAGAAATATTTTCCCCCAACCATAACCGGTATAATAGATACTTTGGAATCCACATTAACATTAAATGTTGAGCCAAACCCGCTGAAAAAGTCATTTAATAATTGGTTGAACTTCTCATTGTTGAATGATAACTGTGCAAAACCGGTATTGAGCGATAGTTGCATGTTGCTTGAAGCATCATAAGTTAATGAAGCCAAACCCCCGAAGCCGCTTTTATACACGTCTCCAAAGTCGCCCGTTGGAGCCAAATAAGCGCCGCCGACTTCGACGCCGAATTTTGATTGTGCGGACAGCAATGATCCGGTCAGCACTAATGCAAGAATAACTAGATTGATTTTTTTCATGTTCGTCCCTATTTAGGTTGTGGATGGATAAGTGTAGATTCTTATTTTTTAAAATAAAAAATATATTTGTTAATAAAACAATATTGAGTATAAAATAAATCTCGGCAGGCGGTTATTTTGTATCCGGCTTGGTTTTGTATAATTGCCACGAGATGTAAGCGTACTGGGCAAACACATAGATTACCGGACCAAGCACAACTATCGGATTGAAAAAAGTTATTGCAATCCACGTGATGAAAGCGTTATTCTTTTGTCCTAATGATTGACTGGCTTCCAAACGAAACTCTTTTCCGCCCAGCAGCCAGCCAAGCGAAAAAGAAATAACACAAAGCGTTATCGATGTAAGCGCAAACGGAAAAACTATTTTGAAGTCGCCGTTTAGTTCTTGCCAAATGTAATGCGATGCTTCTGACGCTGCGATGTAAACGTTTAGAATTAATGTATAAAAAGAAACATTCTGCCATGTGATTAATTTTTTCCAAA
>JAKAHQ010000321.1 GCA_021814855.1 Bacteroidota bacterium
AACAAGCATTTTGCCGGAGAACGGTGCGGTGAGAAGAATCTTTGCTTTCTCACCCGGCGCGTAAGTCTGTTTATCTGAAACAATTTCGATTCGTCCTTCTTTATCAACCTCGAAAGACGATGCTGTAGTTGAAGCCCACCCGTAAGCGTAGAATTGATAATATTGATAATAGTCGCTTCCTTTTCGTGAGATTCGTATTTCATATTCCCCGCTGCGGGTAACGATGACCGGCAAAGATTTTTCTCCGCCGGAAAGACTAAAATCCTTTTCCCATTCTTGAACGTCTTTCTTTTCGGAAGCGTAATAATATCTGCCGGAGTTATCTTTCTTCAAAACCGTCTGCCACTCGAAGCGGACAAGCTTAACCGTTGTGTTCAATTCCTTTGCGGGATGATCGTCTTTATCAACAGCTACAAAATTGAAATTGATTCTTTCGTTCGTACCGAAATAATATCCGGGTGATTTAATGCCGATAAAATATTTTTCTGGATAAACATCAACGCTTGCTGCCCTGTTAACTGTTCTTCCCGTCGGATCGAACACGCTAACAAACGCATACATAGTCGCAATGCCGGATGATTTTAAATCCGCGGGAATGATGTGAGTTATTTCAGCAGTGCCTTGTTCGCTAAGCGTTCCTTGATCAAACGCGTTTTGAATATTTGAATTGGTGAGCGTAGAGTTTCCGAAGTTATAGGAAGTATATTTCTTGCTGTAAAATTGTTTGTGGCGGAATTGAATATCGGATTCATAACGTAAGCCCGATGCTTTCGCGCCGAATAAATATTCTGCGTCAATTCCAATCTTAACTGTCTCGCCGGGTTTAGCGGAAGATTTGTCGGTCTTCAAGTTCAAGCGGATTTTATCCGGTACAAAATCTTCCACGCTGAAATTGTATGATCCTATCAAACTCCCCGCGCCAGTATAAACCTCTGCACGGTATTGCCCGGTCTGCGCGTAGTTAGGAACTTCAAATGTTGTTTCGAAAGAGCCTTCCTCGTTAAGATTTTTCTTAAACTCATCAAAAGGTTTTCCGGAAGGCGATACAATTTTTATTTGAACCGGAACATCTTTAACGGGTTTTGTAAAATCATCGCGTACAATTCCGGTAATGTTTACGCGCTCGCCGGGACGATAAATATTTCTATCGCCGTATAAAAATGTTCTATAACCTTCTTGAGATGATCTTTCACCGCCGACATCGAAGCGCGAAGTCTCAACATCGGTTTCAAGCAAATCGATGTAGTTGAAATCATTGTCTGTCTCTGCGGTAATTACACGCGGCGTAAATCCTTTGAGATTCTCTTTTATATTGCTGAAACGAATTATTCCGTCGCCATCGGTTTTACCGGTTAACAAAGTTTGATTGTTGGATGAAATTAAATTTATCTCAACACCTTTCACCGGTTCGGTTGTAGCGATTGAGTTTACAAACGCAATCATTTCGTTATCGGCTTTCTTTGCAATAATACCAAGGTCGGAAAGCGATAGCATCTTTGCGGCGGAAACCCATCTATCCGAAGTTGAACGTGCTTGAACGATGAAAATTCCTTTCAACTTCTGCTCGTAAATTTTATCGAGATTGACGTTAAACTTTTGCAGCCAGTTTTGTCCGCCGCCGAGATTCACATTATCTTTATAAAGAGTGCGCCCGTAATGGTCAATGTCCCCTTCGTAGAAATAAAAATTGTTATACTCGTCGTCTCCGTATTGATACATGTAGCTGTATTGGTTTACAAAGAAAAGTACGTTGTTTTTGAAAACTTGTGAGACTTCTATTTCTGCACCCTGAACGTTAACTGCATTAAGTTGTAGATTGCGCTGGCCGCCGAGCATAAGATATTTTCCTTTGCGGTCGGCAAAACTGATTGAAGGATTCAAGTTTACGAAAGAAACATCCTGCTCAAACTCGTTTTCAAGATCGCCGCCGTACAAGCCCGGCAATCCTTTTGCTATTTTAAGATTTACAATAGATGATCCTCCGAACTCGCCCTCAATGCGAAAAGAATTTTCGTTAACATAAAATTTTAAATTCTTAGACGGGGAAACCATTACATAATTTTTGATTTGCTTCTCATCTACTGTTTGAGTCGTGTGAACTTCAATCCAGCCGATTTGTCCGTCAAATCCCGAAGCCACATCGGTTATAACCAGTTTTGTTATTGGCGGTAGAACGTATTCAAATTCCCGCGTATCTTCGAGCGGTTTTTTGCCTACAGTTGAAAGCAATCCGCTCCTAACGGTTAATTTATATTTTTGATCTTTATCGGTTTGGGTAACATCTCCAATATTGATAGCAATTACATTCGCGGCGTTATCGGAAACAATTTGAAAGTTTGTAACCGGAGCGCCGTCATGCTCTATGGATAGGTAATCTTTCAACATACCGGGATTAACCAGATAGTTGAAATGCAAATTAGCTTTTACACTAACCTTAAATTTTTCATTAGGCACGTGCGACCAAAAGAATTCGGCTTTACTCGCATCGAAATCCGGAGTTTGGAATTCGTATTTGTCAAAATCGTACGAAAGTTTTGAATTGAACATTACGCGGTTTGTTATTCGGGCTTTGTATGATTGAATCGGTTGCAATGGCTGATCCGGCGAAAAGATCATTGTGTTGCCGGAAACCCATTTGAACTTGCCCGGAATCTTCGGCTCGAATTCGATGAACTCATCGCTTAGCCATTGGTTTTGTTTGTCAATTGGCGCTAGGTTTTCCGAAAACTCAACCGTGAAAGTTGTGAGCTGTCCGACCTTGCCCGTTGGAGTGAAATTGACGACACGCACATCGCTGCTGGTTCCGCATCCGGCAATTAAGATGGAAATTAAAATGAATGATAGAAATAATTTTGCCGATCTCATATGAGTCCCGTGAGATGTTTGGAAAATATATTTTATCAAACGATATTTCTAACCCGGTTTGACTTTTCTAAAATCAAGATAACGATTTTATTTATAGAAGTGAATCGCTGTTTTAACAAAGCCTGGTTGAAATAAATTTTCAACGGTATAAATCTTATCCGGTAACCTTATTTAGTTGGTTGATTTTCTTCGGTTTGGACTTTCGGCTCCTCGGTTTGAGCCGGTTTTTCTTCCTTGGTTTTGAAAAATGCGATGATGAATAAACAACCAAGCAGCAAATCGATAATTCCGGAGCTAAGCATCATTGCGGCAAGTCTTCCCTGCTTGAATAAGATTATAACGGCAATTCCATAAACAAATTTTTCCGCGATGGTAAAAAGCATAATTGGCTTGTAGCGTATCGGGTTAACCGCGAGAAAGAAGAACAATATCTGCCACACGAGGGCAATGCCTATAAAACCATAAAAATATTCCGGGTGAGTTATTGCTGGTGGAAAGGTAAACCCGATTTGGTATTCGGAGAAGTACATTGGCGTTAAAATTATTATTCCGTAAATACCGGCGATCACAAAAATCCAT
>JAKAHQ010000322.1 GCA_021814855.1 Bacteroidota bacterium
ATGAATAAGGGCGCCTTCATCGTGGTTAACGAGTTCGCCAAGCAGAATATTCCGATTCATTTCTTATGCGGAACAAGCGAAGGCGACCTGCCGGAAATTGAAAATTTGAAGGTGATTGAAATTGCCGAATACTTTGACTCGGTAGAAGACTCAATTAAAAAAATTGATAAAGGCATTGAGGCGGCCTGCCGGAGAGTAAGCAAAGATATCATTCAGCATTTTGCAAAGAAAAATACCAAATAAAATATTTCCGGCTTGGAAATTATTTTATCGCGTTTAACTTCTGATTAAGATAAAAATTTATTTAAGGAAATTGATGGAAGAAAATTCTGAAAAGCTTGAAAAAATAAAAGTAGAAGCCCTCGACGAAATACTCGGTAATAAATTTAAAGTGCTGGACGACGGCTTTGTACGTGTAGTTGATTACATGGGCGGCGACGAATCAATCGTTCAAGCCGCGCGGGTTTCCTACGGAAAAGGGACAAAAAAAGTTTCGGAGGACCGCGGACTTATCCGCTACCTGCTACGCAATGCCCACACTACTCCATTTGAAATGTGCGAGATCAAACTTCATGTGCGCGTGCCTATGGACGCATGGCGGCAATGGATACGCCACCGCACGGCTAATATAAACGAGTACTCGACAAGATACTCTATTGCCATCGATGCATCGCAAAAGACAAGTAAAGGCGAGTGGAGAATTCAAGCGCAGGATAACAAACAAGGCAGCGCCGGATTTTTTGACGAAGCGATTGGAAGTAAACTAACAGAACGCGAAGAGGAACTTCAGCGGTTTGCCCGCGAAATTTATCAAGAACGACTTCAATTAGGCGTTGCAAGAGAACAAGCTAGAAAAGATTTGCCGCTTTCTACTTATACAGAGGCGTACTGGAAAATTGATCTTCACAACCTTTTAAACTTTCTGGCTTTAAGAATGGATAGCCATGCTCAGTTTGAAATCCGCAGCTACGCTGAAACAATTGGGAATGAAATAGTGTCTCGCTGGTGCCCTATTGCATGGGAGGCCTTCAAAGAATACCGTGTAAACTCTACTAATTTTTCCCAACTGGAAATGCTGGTTCTTAAAGAACTTGTCAATGGGCGTAACGAGGCGGCAATGAAACTTGCAGAAAGTTTTGGCTGGCTGAATAAGAAGGATGGTAATCTTGTTCGTAATAGGGAACGGATAGAATTTGAGGAAAAATTAAATTCGCTTAACCTTTTGAAACCCTGGGAATAAAAATCTTGCACTACTTTTTATATAGATAATTTAATTCTGTTGATTGTTCCTTAATAAAACATGCCGGGATTTGTTATGAAAAGACTTTTGCTTCTTTTGATTTTATTTGGAATTGTTTCCGGAAAAAATCTATTTGCTTCAAATGTTATTCCTGCCGATAATACTTACATACAATACTTTGGAAGATGGGATTTCAGTAATCCCAAAGCCCCAACTCATTCGTGGCCCGGCGTTTATATCTATGTAGAATTTGAAGGCACCAGCATCGGAATCAAAACCGACGATAATTTTAGCTACTACAATGTTATAATCGACGATACGGTAACATCTGTTTTTCACGGCGATAAAGCCGGCGTTAATTCATACATATTAAAAGAAGGTTTGCCGGACGGGCATCATAAATTATTATTTACTCTTCGAAACGAACTTAGCTGGACGAAGTTTGCTTTCAATGGTTTTATTCTGGATGACGGTAAAAATTTGTTGCCCCCACCGCCTAAGCCGGAAAGAAAAATTGAATTTGTTGGTAACTCTTATACGTGCGCTGCCGGAAATTTATGGACAGGTCAAAATCCTGCTCCGTCCGATAGCGATTATACAGATATTTACCAGGGATTCGCATCAATAGTTGGCAGACACTATGATGCTCAGTATAATATCTCCGCTCATTCCGGCTATGGAATGGTGCAGGATTATCAAGGAAACACAAGCGGAAATTTACCCGACATTTTTAACAGAACATTGGTTTACACTTCTTCGCCTACATGGAATTTTTCAGACTGGGTTCCAAACGTTATAGTAATATGTCTCGGCTTAAATGATTATTCCGGCTGGAACGGATACAGCCAATCGATATCTGATGAGAACTCGGCGCTGTTCAGACAGAAGTATCATGATTTTATTTCGACACTTATTGATGTATATCCCGGTGTAAAGATTTTATGCGTTGCCGCTAACGGTATTGGATGGATTAAGGATAATGTTTCTCAAGTTGTAACCGAGGAAAACGCAAAGGGCAACGAAAATGTTTATTATACTTTCTTTCCTTATTATGATGGCGGTTATGTAAATCAAGGTCATCCGAATGTTGATACACACAAAAAAATTGCGGATGTGATCATAACGGCAATCAACCAAATGGATCCTTGGACACCTTACAATAGCAAAACTGCCCCCGCCTTTGTGAGTTTGCCGAAGCCAAATACCTTGGTAACAACTGTTGATTATAATTTAACGGTCAAAACAAACAAGTATTCTACGGTGCGCTACAGCACGCAGGATAAACCATATGACCAAATGGAGAATACTTTTGCTGTTACGGGCCAGCGCGATCACTCGACCATAATACATGTTAAACAAAACCAATCTTATAAATTTTACCTTAGAGCTGCCGACATTTACGGAAATCAAATGGATACGTCCGCGGTTGTACAATTTTGGGTTGACACAACTAAAAATATTTTTTCTTGGAATCAGCCCGGATACGATATCTCTGCATGGGGAAAAAGTAGTGCGCCTTTCGGAAATGACGGAGCTTCTACTAACATCACAAATATTAATTCCGTTCAGACGTCGTACTTTAAAACTACGCTTCCGATAACGAGCGTATTTCAAATTATAAAAATGATATTATCGGCGAAAGGCCACGATGGTTTGACAGCATACATTAATGGCAAAGAAGCAATAAGAATGAATATGGATTCCGGCAAAGATATTAACTATGATACTTATGCATCTGCGGCAGGATCGTTCGGCAGCAGTATTGATATAGCCGCCGTTGCAAAGCCGCTGCTTCGTATCGGCAGCAACGATCTCGCCGTTGAAGTTCATTCGAGCAATTCCGGCAGCGGCATTTCCTTCGATATGCAGCTTGCTGATGCGGTAGGTAAATTATATTTATCTTTTGGAAGCCAGTGGTACTACTATGATAGCGGGAATACACCCTCTGATCAAATTACTGATAAAATAACAGGTGTGGAAAATCTAAATTCATCTCTCCCACTTAACACGGAATTGTTCCAGAATTATCCTAATCCTTTTAATCCCACGACGGTTATTTCTTTTGAACTGAATAAGAAAAGTCTTGTTCAGTTAAAGGTCTATAATATTCTTGGGGAACTTGTTTCAACATTGGAAAACGGAGAATTGAATGCCGGAAATTATAAATACCTTTTCGATGGCGGAAGATTAGC
>JAKAHQ010000323.1 GCA_021814855.1 Bacteroidota bacterium
TCAAACCCGGCGCGCGTCAAATTGCCTTAGCCCACTCCGATGTTGCCTGCGGAGACGACGTATTCTCGCTGTTTAACAATCCTGCCGGATTATCTGCGGTTACATCACGAGAAATAGGAGCTTATTACTCACCCGCTCCTTTCGAAATGAAGGAACTTTCCAATGCCTTTGGCGCTTATTGCGAGCCGACTGATTTCGGCAATGTAAGCGCCGGTTTTAGCATCTACGGTTTCGAATTATATAAAGAGACTCAGGTAGCTTTAGGTTTCGGCAGACAATTATTTAGGAATTTCTCTGCCGGCATCACAGCAATTTATAAAAACATATCAATCAAGAATTATGGTTCGGCAGGAAAAGTATTATTAAATATTGGAGCGACAGCAAAAATTAGCGATAAATTCAGCTTTGGATTCGCCGCCGATAATATTACCCGTTCCACAATAAATGACGAGTCAAATCAAATCCCAACTCAATTCATAATTGGCGCAAACGCTAAACTCGCAAAGGAATTATTAATCAACCTTGCGCTCAACAAAGAAATCGGTTACAACGCTTCCGTAATGTTCGGAACGGAATATACTCTAATAGATTTTTTACGTCTGCGTTTTGGCATTTCCAACGAACCAAACATGTACTCAGGCGGTTTCGGAATATTGTATAATTTCATGCAAGTAGATTACGCGGTTTCCAAACATCCCGATCTCGGCTTTACCCATCAATTCGGTGTGATCATCAGGTTGGCAAGAAATTAAATTTATAGATGAAAATTTTTTCTTCAATCTTATTTTTATCTTTTTCTTCCGCAACAATCATCGCCCAGGTCGATACTTCTTCTTTTCGGCAAAACCTGGATAATATTCTGGAAGACATAACAAATGAAAAAGATGATTCACAGCTATACGATCAAATTGAGTATCTGGAAGAAAATCCAATTAATCTTAACACAGCAACAACAGACGACTTAATGCAAATTCCCTTTCTCGATCATGAAGACGCGTTAGCTATAATAAAAGAAAGGACAGCGCTTGGAAAATTTAATTCGGTAGATCAGCTTTACAAAATTCCGAGCATCAGTCCCGAAGTTATAAATCAAATTCTTCCCTTTATCAGTTTAAAAGAGGAATCCAATGCGTCTCCTTTTGAATACCTGGCAAAAAGCTTTCGAATGATGGAATTTAATTACCGTTCCCGTATAATCAGGGATTTGCAGCAGGATTACGCTTATCAAAACGGAAAGTATTACGGCTCGGATCTGAAATTTTACAATCGGCTAATATTAAATAACAGAAAAAATATTCACGCGGCGCTGGTAACAGAAAAAGACCCCGGCGAAAAATCGATTACAGATTATACTTCCTTCCACCTAATGTTAAAAGATATGGGGATTGTCCAAAATTTATTAATTGGCGATTACAATTTTGAGTTTGGCCAGGGCCTTGCTTTATGGAGCCGGGCGTCAATTAACAAAGGGACTGAGACAGTTGGTATAACTTTACGAGATTCAAAAGGTATTAAACCTTATCAAAGCTCAGACGAGAATATGTTTTTTAGAGGAGCAGCGGCAAAATTTTCGTTTGGCGATTTCAATCTATATTCATTTTTCTCCAACAAATATTTGGACGGCACAATTGATCCGAATTCCAATCAAATAAAATCCATCATAACAGCCGGATATCACCGCGATTCATCTGAGGTTGCTAAGAAACATGTTATTAATGAAAAAATTTTCGGGGCCTCGATAGATTACAATTTCAATAATCTTCTTAACGTAGGTTTCCTGTACTACCGTTCCGCTTTCGTTAATAATTTTTGCAATCATTCCGTGTTGGATCCCTCGAATAACAAGTTCGATTATTTCTCGGCTAATTATAACTTCATTTACGATAAGTTAATGCTTTGCGGCGAGGCGACAAGCAACTCAAAAACGCTGGCAACAATCAATTCAATCATGATTTCGGTGAACAAAGATTTTAAAGTTGTTTTCTTATACCGCAATTACCCGGTTGAGTATTGGAATTGGCACGCAACAAGTTTCGGCGAAAAGGATAATGCTCAAAACGAAAGCGGTTTTTATACCGGGATACGCTGGCGAACTCCCTACGGCACATTAGCCTGTTACTACGACCAATTTAAATTTCCCATCGCTTCGGATAAATATCTGTTCCCTTCTCAAGGCAATGATTTCTTAATTTATTACACCGTAAAAGTTTTGCGCGGATCTGAACTACGGCTTAAATATAAAATTAAGTCTAAAGATGACATCGGTGTAATAAATGATCAGTTAGGTCCGGTAACCTTAACAAAAGAAAATTACCGGGCCGAATTTCTTTACAACATTTCCCGAGACGTTTCCCTTAAAACCAGAATTGATTTGGCAAATGTACATTAATCCTATAATCAACCGCATGAAATAGGATTTTTAGTTTATCAAGATATTCAATGTTCTCCATTAAAGAATTTGGAAATAAAAACCCGTCTCGTTCTTTTCAAAACCGATTCTTACAACTCCCGCATTTATGAATTTGAAAACGATCTTTCCGGAGTTATGAGCACCCCGCCTCTCTACGGGGACGGAATGAGGTGGTATTTGTTTGCAAGATACAAAACGGCGATGGGTATCGACATTTCATTAAAATACGCCGAGACAATTATGCCCAATGAACTTTCCTTAGGCAGCGGAGATACATGGATAAACAGCAATGTGGATAACAGACTCAGTCTTCAAGTAGATCTTTCTCTTTGAAATCGATCTTTCCAAAACAACTCTTTTAATTTATCTCGCGAGGATAATTAAATAATAAATGAAGTTTGCCAAATTATACCTATCTGTCTAAGTTGCACAAGTAAAATTAAAATCATTGAGGATGAATTATGAGAACCATCGTTGCACTTCCTGGAGACGGAATTGGAAAAGTTGTTTTACCTGAAGCTATAAAACTTTTAGACGCTGCCGGATTTAAGGCAGATTATGTTTGGGGAGATATCGGCTGGGATTTTTGGTGCAAAGAAGGAAATGCATTACCGCAGAGAACAATTGATTTGATTGCAAAATATAAAATCGCTTTGTTCGGCGCTATCACTTCGAAGCCGAAAGACGCGGCAGAAAAGGAACTCGATTCTTCCCTCAAAGGAAAAGGATACGTTTATTTTTCACCCATCGTCGGTTTGCGTCAGCATTTTAATCTCGATATATGCATTCGCCCGTGTATTTCTTTTAAAGGTAATCCTCTCAACTTCATAAGAAAAAATATGGACGGGTCTTACGACGAGCCGGTTGTTAATGCCGTAATCTTTCGCCAAAACACTGAGGGACTGTATTCAGGTATTGAATGGACTAACCCGCCGAAACAAGTCCGCGATGCGTTTGAAACTCATTCCAAAATGAAAGCATTCTCCAAAGTTCCAAATGAGGAACTAGCGATCTC
>JAKAHQ010000324.1 GCA_021814855.1 Bacteroidota bacterium
CTTTCCCAGCTGCCAAGCGTTTGGGAATCGGTGGCGGCATAAGTCGATTCTAAAATCAGGGTATTTACTTTTCCTATCTCTTTCATACTCGCGCCTGTCATAATCGACTGGCTGCCCAAGTTAATATCTCCCGTGTATAAAATTTTGTGATTGTCATGTTCAATTAGTATGGAAGCAGAACCGAGAATATGCCCGGCGTCGAAAAAAGTAATCTTAAGAGGAAGAGATGAATTATGCCTCATTCCTCTAATCTCAAACGGCGACGAGTATTCGGCAGTTCGAATGCTTCTAACCAAAAGATCAATTTCCTCATGCGTATAAATTTTAAAATCTGAATCCGCTGCTTGACGGTTAGAAAGAATATTTACAGCATTATGCATGGTGATATCCGCAATTTCTTTTGTCTGCACAGTTGAATAAATTATTGTGTGCGGATACTTCTGAATCAAAAAAGGAAGCGAGCCGATATGGTCCTGATGAGCATGGCTTATCAAAACAAAATCAAGAGGAAGATCTTTAAGCAGTTCGAGTTTAGGGAGCGATTCAAATCCTACTTTACGCGGGTGTATTCCGCAGTCAAGCAGAATTCCCGTATTAAATATATTTAGATAAAAACAACTGGCGCCGATGTCATCGGCGCCTCCAAGCGGTAAAATTTTTATCATGAAAAATTTTTATTTGTAGAACTCGTATTCATATCTGCCGTTGAAAGCTGCTTTGTCTTCGGTATCGTAACGGATCTCTTCCTTCTGAAGTCCGTTAGGATAATAATTGAAATGAACGAGGAATTGACGCGCGCCGTTTGGCAGATACATTTGATCTTCAATTAAGTTGCCGTTAGAGTCGTATTCATAAGTACGTCGGTACTCGGGATTTGAAATTTCGATAAGATTACCCCGAGAATCGTACTTATAATTTATTGAGTACGTACCTTGTGAGGTTTTTCTATCCTCGCGAATTAAGCGGTCATTCGAATCATAAGTAGAAAAAATTTCCTGGGATACCTGGCCTTTTGAATTTTTTGTAACAGCATTTATTATCAAACCGTCTTTATATGAGATTACCAAATCGCTAAGCAACTCTCCTTTGTTCGAAAATGTCTTTGTATCAATCAGGTTCCCAGCTTTATCGTATGTAAAAATCGCTTTGTTGTTTGTTTGGTGTGAAAAGTCAATCATTTTTCTTTCAAGTTCGTTGCCCTTTTTGTCGTACTTTGAAATCCTCTTTGTAGCCATTTCATCTTTGGAATCGTAAGTCGCCGCTTCAACAAGGTCACCCTTAGAGTTATAATTGTACGTATACTTAAAATCCATTTGTCCAAGACCTTTGTACCTGATAAAAATTTTGCGATTGCCTCTTTTGTCGAACGTCATCTTCTCCGCAATTTCCGTTCTTCCCAGCGCGCCCTGCCTGTTATAGAAGGCCACGTACTTTGTTCTTGTTTTTACATGCAGCGTTTTTGCTTTATCAAGTTCTTTTTGTTCTTGATCGACAATTTCATTTTTCTTTTTGGAGTTAGAATTATTTTGGGCATTTGCATTTATGTAGGAGATGAAAGCCGTTATCGTTAAAAACATAAACATCATCAAGACAATATTTTTTCCCATGCAAATCCGACTGCTAAAAAGATTCATTAGTATCTCCGAATTAATTAAGTTATTCGTTTTTTACCAAAGCTTTATTTTTTTGTTCCGCGTTCTCGGCACGTCTTTCCCTGTATAGCTGCCCAATTTCGGCGCCAACAATAAATAGGCAAGATGAATAAAACACCCAGAATAAAATTGCTATGATCAATACAAACGCACCGTATAACGGGTTCGTTCCCAAAATGTGATTAATGTAATAGCCGAATATATAACGCGCAATTTCCCACAATACCGTACTCCAGAAAGCACTTACGGCCGCTACAGTTTTGCCTAACTGTTCGTAGGGAATTAAGTAATAGAGAAAAAAGAACATCGAAAATAAAAGTACGAATGAAAATGAATAGACTACCAATTTCCATAACGGACTTTGAGTATATACCTGCACAAAATCGTAGTTCTTAGTTATTTCATAGACTATATTAACTGCCGGTACAATAAACGTGGCGCCTGAAATTAATATGAATAGCAAAACCACCATCAATATATCCCGAAGCAATCCGTAAATAATTCCTCGTTGTATTTTGACATTGTAAATCTGGTTGAGAATTGTTCTGATGCTGCTGAAGATCCAAGTCGAGGTGATTAGCAAACCGAAAACTCCGACAAATCCCGCAAGGGTTTTATATTCGATTACTTCAGGAAGCCGGGAAACAATAACTTTCTTAACATAATTAGCGTATGACGGGTAAGGAATTATCTGCTCGATAAAATTATTAAGCGCGGCTTCAATTGTAACTTGGTCGAAAATGTTATTCAACAGGGAGAAAGCCATTAATATAAAAGGAATCATTCCGAGGAAGAGTGAGAATGAAATTCCGGCGGCGGCAAAAAATAGATTATGCTCGTCCATCCTTTTAAAAAGTTTAAAGACGTAGTGGTTCAGAAATTTCAAGGTTTTCCGAATGTTAAAGAGTGAAAGGAACCAGTTTGTTATTTTAAACAATCTTAACTGCAGCATTCATCAGCCTTTGGCATGACTCATCTTCTTTGAGATTGACGAATAGTAAAGATCAATTAATTGCCGGAGCGAAAAATTGTATTTATCGTTCACCGCCAGGTTTTTTCCGCCGGTCTCGCCGATTAAAACAAACGGGGTAAAACTTTTGGAAGCAGCGGTTTCAAATTTATTTTGGTTCGCCTTATCCACGGAAACAATTACCCGCGACTGGCTTTCGGAAAAAAATGAAAAATCCTCGCGGGTCTTAACCGGAATTTTCACGTTGGCGCCAACCGGTTTTTCGTCGTTTATGATGCAGCACTCTGCAAGGGCGCATATTATTCCGCCTTCGGAAATATCGTGAGCCGAGTTGATTAATCCTTTCTGAATCAGCTGGAGTAAAAACGAATGTAAATCCTTTTCAGTTTGCAAATCAATTTTGGGAATCTCGCCGGCAACTTTATTGTGAATTACTTTCATGTATTCACTACCGCCCATCTCTTCGTAATCTTCTCCGAGTACATAAATAAGATCGCCATCTTTCTTAAATTCGGCGGTAGTTACATAGTCCAATTTTTCTACAAGGCCTACCATTCCTATAACTGGTGTAGGATAAACCGCCGTATCCGGACTTTCGTTATAGAAGCTTACGTTGCCGCCGGTAACGGGAGTATTGAAGAAACGGCAAGCTTCACCCATTCCTTCGATCGACTTTTTAAATGTCCAGTACATTTCCGGTTTATAAGGATTACCAAAGTTAAGACAATTTGTAATTGCCAACGGAACTGCGCCGGAACAAACTACGTTACGCGCAGATTCGGCTACGGCTATC
>JAKAHQ010000325.1 GCA_021814855.1 Bacteroidota bacterium
TCTTGTATATAGGAAAAAAATTGTAAGCGTAGACGATAATGTGATGGAACTGCTGATAAACTGGTCGTGGCCCGGCAATATACGGGAACTTGAAAATGTAATTGAGTATGCCCTCATAAAAACAAACGATCAGGATAATCTTTGCATTTGCTGCCTTCCCGGCAAAATTAGGCGCTCGTTAAAATGCAGCGGTAAGAACAATGCGAACGAAAATATTTTGGGATCGGATAACGCCCGTCTTATTGAATTATTAAACCAAAATAAATGGAATAAATCCAAAGTGGCCAAAATGCTTGGAATTGATCGGACTACGCTTTGGCGCAGATTAAAAGCAATCGGAATTAATTAGATCACTGTTGCATCTGCAACATTATGCTGCAAGAGAACATATCTTTATGGGTAATAACCACTTACCAAAATTCCGCAACACATCGTTGCAGTTTAATTAATTTTCATTCCCAATTTTTAAATCCGTAACGCAGCATCCTGCTGGCAAAATAATTGCTTTACATTTTAATTATGAGCGAGATGCTGGCCAATCATTTCTTCTTGATACGCGACTATAAACACGCGGCAGACTTTTACGAGAAAGGTATTGTAAAAAAGTACCGCTCAATAACCGTCCGCAAGAAAATTGTTATCTGTTATGTCATGACCGGGCAAATAGAAAAGGCCTTCAACGAGTTTTGCGGTTTGATAGAAGAGGATATTGAATTTATAACTAACACAAATTTAGCAAGCGAGGATTGTCCGTGCCCGGATATTATTTCCATGATCGAAAGAGACGAAATGCATTTCGGCAGTCAATTTGAAAAGTATGTTTCTCTCGGCATGCTCTGGCTTTACTGCGATATAGACCAATCAATTGTTCACTTAAAAAAAGCTTTCGCTCTAAAAAAAAGGAATACACGTTTAATTAAAATAATCGATTCCCTTAACTCAAAATCAAAAGAAAACTAACGAGGTGAGTATTATGGCAAATGAAATTACAAGAAAAGACTTTTTGACCAGTTCGTCGAAGTATGCTGTTGGGGCTGTAATAGGCGCAGCCGGATTGGATCTTTTAGCCGGCGGAAAAATCTTAGCTAACTCAAAAGCAAGCACATGGCCGTGGCCATATCTTCCGTTGGATAAAGATACGGTTCGTGTAAGAGCTCATTATCTTTATTATAACGGCATGGCTTGCTGTTCCGGTGTTTTCGGTGCGCTCCTTGATTCCTTAAAAACAGTAGTCGGCGATCCTTATACCAATTTACCTTCGGAAATTATGTATTACGGCGGAGGCGGAGGTGTTAGCTGGGGCACAATTTGCGGCGCTTTAAACGGGGCTGCGGCTTTGATAAGTTTATGCGTGGATAAAGCCAACGCAAATAAAATTATTAACGAGTTGTGGGGTTGGTACTGCCAGGCTCAGCTTCCAACCGATGAAGCCAACGACTTTGCAGTCCAGGGTAAGTACAGCGTTCACAATTATGATGATAAACTGGTTCCCAGCATTTCAGGCAGTCCGCTTTGTCATCCCTCCGTTAGCCAATGGTGTGTAGTTGCCAATAAAAAAGTAGGGGATACCGAACGCAAAGAAAGATGCGCAAGACTCGCAGGCGACGTGGCCGCAAAAGCAGTTGAACTTCTCAACGCATTTTACAACAAGCAATTTCAATTTACGTATGTCTCTCCCGCAGATGTTCAGGCATGCGGTGCATGTCATGGAGCTGCGTTGATGAATAACGTAATGACGCAGATGAGCTGTACACCATGCCATAGCACGGTTCATTCGGATGTAAGTTCGGCAGAGCAGATACATCAGCAGCCAAAGGGATACGACTTGTTCCAAAATTATCCGAATCCATTCAATCCGTCTACAAACATTAATTTCTCCGTTCCGAAAAGTGATAAAGTAATGTTGGCCGTTTACAATATTCAAGGCGCATTGGTTAGAACATTAATAGACCACGAAAATTACGACAGCGGAACATACAAAGTCAGTTGGGATGGAAGAGACCAACTGGGGCAAAAAGTTTCGAGCGGAATTTATTTTGCCCGTATGCAAAGCGGAGGATTCATTAAAACTGTTAAGATGAATTTGTTGAAATAATTAGTTTTGAATTGAAGTTGAACGTCACGTATACATAGAGCCGCCGTTGCAGCGGCTCTTTTTTAAATTGAAATTACACCGGCAGACAAGAGAGGTTAAATCTGGTACCTTTCTTTTTGAAGATTGATCTTTCGGTCAGAGCAAAATTATTTTTTTGCAAGCGCAGCTTTAATTCGATCCGGATTCATTGGCATTTGATTTAACCGGATTCCTGCGGCATCAAATATAGCATTTGCAATGGCGGCGCCTACCGTAACAATTGCCGGTTCACCTCCGCCCTGCGGCGGTTCATCTTCCTTGTGCAAAATTTCCATTTCTATTTTAGGTAGCCATTCAAATCTCGGAATTTCATAAGTATCAAAATTCTTATCGAGTATCTCCCCGTTTTTAAATTTCAAATCCTCGGAAAGCGTATAACCAAGACCCATCATGATGCATCCTTCCATTTGTATTGCAGCTCCTTCCGGGTTTATTACTAATCCCATATCCTGCGCGCACACAACGCGCTCAACTTTAACATTACCGGAATCCTTGTTAACATTGACCTTTGCTATCATTGCCACATAAGTACCGGCGTCAATTCCAAGAGCAACGCCATAACCTTTCCCACTCGGCGGTTTAATATTTTTCCAACCGAATTTTTTTGCGGCAGCGTTCAGAACATCAATCATTTTTTTGTCTTTAAGATTTTTCAAGCGAAACTCGACCGGGTCCATACCAATTTTGGCGGCCATAATATCCATCTGCGATTCGCGTGCGAAGGTGTTTGTGTTATTGCCCGGAGCGCGCCATGGTCCGGTTGCAAACGGATGAACATTTTGCTCTCCTCTTGCAGAATTATAAGCTCGAACCAGAGAGTTCGGCAAATCGTAAAAAGGATCCGCGCCTCTTTCTCCGGCAAAGTAAACCTGGTAATCCCACAAATTTATTTTTCCTTCCTTAGTACATCCGGATTTTATTTTTACAACAGCGGCGGGACGAAAAGCATCGTAGAAAAATTCCTCTTCGCGGGTATAATTAACCATAACAGGTTTGCCGGTAATTTTGGTCAGGCGCGCTGCTTCAACAATCTGCCGGTTCATAGTCTTACCGCCGAACCCGCCGCCTAGAAACGGCGGAGTAAGTCTAACATTATCGGAAGGAATACCGAGTGCATTTGCTACTTCTTCTTTAGCTGTGAAGGGATTTTGTGTGGAACCCCAAACAGTGATCTTCTTTCCTTCTATTTTTGCTACTGCAGCATGAGGTTCAATAGGGGAATGAGCTTTATACCCGTCGTAATAAACTCCCTGCGTTATTACAGGCGAATTTTCTTCTCC
>JAKAHQ010000326.1 GCA_021814855.1 Bacteroidota bacterium
GTAATGGATGTAATTTTCAAAATCATGGAGTTTGAAGGAAGAGATATTCATTTGTTCTTCAGACGTCCCATGGAAGAAGAGACCAATACAGAATCCGGAAATTCTATTTTTATCAGTTATTATACTCCGCGGCTTGAAACGCCTGCGTATATAGCGCCAGACCATTATTGGATCGCCATAGAGCGAAAGCAAAATCTGTTTGATATGATAAGAGGATTGCTTAAGACCATTGAATATGAAATCCCCTCTTCAGAAAAAGAAATTAACCTGCATTTCGGCTGGCCCCTTTCATCCTGGGTCGATAGACTTTCTACCGGTATCATGATTCATAACATCATGAGACTTCCAAAACGCTATCCCAATTTTAACTACAGGATAGAATTCAAAAAAGTTAAAAAACATCCCGGGTAATAAACTTTGTTCTTCTAATATTCAAAATATTTAATATCTTTTACTTAGAATTATTTAGAGTCTGCGATGAAGTTGCATTAATGAAATGCCAAACTCATGCTTAATCGCGACTAATAATTGTAAAAATATTAAATAAGGGCTACTGTCATTTCCGGAATTGTTGAAAATATCACGTATGTGGTTGTAAATGTTCTTCTGGTAATTCTTTTCATCAAAATCACGCGAAGAAAAGATTTCCTCTCATTCATGCACAACGGCAAGTGGTTGCTTACCTGGCTGGCCGTAGGCATTATTACTTTGATGGATGAGCTTACCTCGATTTATTACGCGCCGTTCGAAGCTTTCCGTTTCATTGGACTGAAGGCAATTATATATATCGCGCTGACTTCAATTTTAATACGTTTTCTTTCCACACGAATGGTGGAGGTCGGAGAAATTCTTGAGAAGAATAATATTCGCGGCGGAGGTGTCTATTCATTTTCATATTTAGTGCTCGGACCAAACTTTTCGTTCATAGCCATCGCTTC
This sequence comes from Bacteroidota bacterium, assembly GCA_021814855.1. Next base: position 939 of record JAKAHQ010000326.1, read on the forward strand.
AATTCTTGTTGCATATATTTTAACGGCTACCATTTCAACTGTGAGTGCGGTAGAAAACGGAACTTACTTTTTAGGAATGAGCGCAGAGACAAAATACTTTTTGAAGTTCGCGGTAATTGGATTAATAACCGCACTGAACATTATCGGTATTAAGGAAAATGCAAAATTTACATTCATGATTTTTGTTTTCGCAGCATTCATATTATCCAATCTTATAATAGGCGGAGCAGCTAATTTAAATTCAGCTTCGGTTTCTATTCTGGGCGAAAGTGTCCGTGGATTTGTTGGCGACTTTAAAGGACAGAATATTTTTACGGGTTACCAAAATCTTATAATTGGAATCGGCTCGTGCATACTTGCCTACTCCGGAATCGAATCCGTTCTTCAAACTGCCTCGCTGGTAAAAAACTGGCATGAGATACGCAAAGCTTATCTGTTCCTCGCTGTTACAGTTGGTATTTTTACTCCTCTTATTGCATTGTTTGCGCTTTCTTCCGGATTAGAATTAGGAAATCACGAGACGGATTTAATCCCTACATTCGCCTCAAGAGTTAACGGCGAATTCTTTGGAATCATTGTTGGTATTCTGGCAAGCATCACCTTAATTATGGCTGTGAATACGGCAATGGTTGCATCGGCCGAGTTGATAGAAAAAGTTGCCGAGAAATATAATTTCGAGTGGCTCATCCGTGTAAATAAAAAACAATCTCTTTATAGAATTCATATTGTTAATGCAATTTTTTATTCGCTTATCCTAGTAATAACCAGCGGCAGCCAGGCAATACTTGCGGAAATGTACGCGGTAGGATTAGTTGCAAGTTTTGTTATTAACATGGGCTCACTACTTATATACCGGTTTTCAAAAGGCACAAAAGAAATTACTTACCATACTTCGCGAATCGGGACACTGCTTTTGTTTTTAGTTTTAGTCAGCACCTTGATTTATATTATGATAGACCGCTCATACGGTACATCGCTTTGGTTTCTAATAACTGCAGTTGTTCTCTTTCTCGGGATTAGAATTTCACGTTACAGGGCACCGGATATTCCGGTTAGAAGACAAACCAACAATGTAATGGATGTTATTTTCAAGATTTATGAGATAGAAGAAAATAATGTGCATATTTATTTCCGTCGCCCGCACGAAGAAGATCCCATATTGAAAAAGAAGAATTCCGTCTTTATAAGTTTTTATGCGCCGCGTTTGGAAACACCAAGCGAGCAATTTGAGAATCAATTTTGGATTGCAATAGAAAGGAAACAAAATTTGTTTCAGATGATTACCGGCGTTATTAAAACAATTGAGTATGAAATGACATCAGGTGAAAAGCAGATTCATTTTCATTTCGGCTGGCCCTTATCTTCTTGGATGGATCGATTATCAATCGGCATTATGATTCACAACATTATTAAGCTGCCGCGCATCTTCCCCAATTTTATTTTCCACATTGATTACCAAAAGATAAAAAAGAGCGCCAAATAGCGCTCTCTACAAAGTTTATTCATATTAATCAGTCTATTCTCCAAGCGTTGCAACCATCACAGCTTTAATTGTGTGAAGACGGTTTTCCGCTTCATCAAAGGCAATCGAGTATGACGATTCGAAAACTTCATCCGTAACTTCCATAGCATCGAGGCCGAACTTCTTATAAATTTCTTCGCCGATTGATGTCTCCCTATTATGGAAGGCCGGTAGGCAATGCAAAAATTTAACATCCGGGTTACCGGTGTTCTTAATCATTTCCATATTGATTTGATATGGCTTCATTACTTTTATTCTTTCTTCCCACACAGAATCCGGTTCGCCCATCGATACCCAAACATCGGTGTAAAGAAAATCTGCGTCCTTAACACCTTTAACAGGGTCGTCGGTAAATTCAATTGAAGCGCCGCTTTCGTCGGCTATCTCCAAACATTTCTTAACCAACTCTTCATTCGGCCACAGGTTTTTCGGTGCTACAGCTTTGAATCCCATTCCCATCTTAGCACAGCCGACCATTAACTCGTTAGCCATGTTGTTGCGCGCATCACCAAGGTAAAAAAGCGAAACTTCATTCAGCGGTTTATCGGAATGTTCAATGATGGTTAAAAAATCCGCCAGCACTTGAGTAGGATGAAATTCATCCGTCAATCCGTTCCAGACCGGAACGCCGGCGTAAGCGCCGAGTTCTTCAACAATGTTTTGTCCAAAGCCGCGGTACTCAATTCCGTCGTACATTCTTCCGAGCACGCGCGCTGTATCCTTCATGGATTCCTTTTTGCCCATCTGCGATCCTGAAGGACCGATGTATGTAACCCCGGCGCCTTGATCCATAGCCGCTACTTCAAAAGCGCATCTTGTTCGTGTAGAATCTTTGGCAAAGAGAAGAACTACGTTCTTTCCTTTTAATCTTTGTCTTTCCGTTCCAGCGTATTTTGCCGCTTTCAATTCTTTGGATAGTTCCAATAAAAATTTAATTTCCTGTTGAGTAAA
>JAKAHQ010000327.1 GCA_021814855.1 Bacteroidota bacterium
GTAAAGTTTAGAACAAAGAAAAAAAATCCCGAACTGAATCGGGATATTAGAGCGGGAAACGGGACTCGAACCCGCGACATCAACCTTGGCAAGGTTGCGCTCTACCAACTGAGCTATTCCCGCGTTCAATTTTTTAAGAACTTCAAAAAATGTGGTGTAAATATAACATCCGGGCATTATTAATTGCAACAATAGGTAAAAAAAATTGTCATACTCTTGACCCATGAATAAATCCTCGGTAGGGTCTTGACTGTTGCACTGTAATGAACGCGTGCTTGTCGGTCGACTCGACGATCTTCATCAAATTCTTCATAAATTTTCTGCGTATTATCACGATCAAAATGGAAACACCTCCGGCGCTGCCTTCGGCGGGAAGTATGGTTACGCCAAATTTTGAGAGTCTTAATTTATCTGCAATCTTATCTGTATGATGACGAGATATTATATTAACTTGAAGATAGCCGAGCGCAACCCTTCCTTCAAGAGTGACTCCCAAAACATTTCCGATGGCGTAACCAAGTGCGTAGCCAATTAAATTAATTGTTTGATCCATATGCTGCACTATATAACGCATCGCGAATATCCATATCAGCACTTCGAAGAATCCGGTTAATCCGGCCAAATATTTTTTTGCCTGCGAAACCAATATGATTCTGAATGTCCCTATCGTTACGTCGCAGATTCGCATGCCCATTATTATTACAGCGCCGGGTATAATATCCAACATATATTTTTTATCCGTTTTGTTTTTAAGAAATCTTTCGCTATTAAATTTTATCTTTGCCTTGCCAATTTAACATCTACTTTACAAATGTACGAAACTGAAAGAAAAGAATTAGTTGACATTCTAAAATCCAAGGGTATTTCCAACGAGCGTGTGTTGAACGCGTTTTTAAATATTGAGAGACATTTATTTATTCCCGAAATAATGAAACAGCATGCCTACAAGGATGTTGCATTGCCGATTGGATTGGGACAAACAATTTCTCAGCCATACACTGTTGCTTATATGACGCAGGCGCTTGATCCTCAAGCCGGGCAGAAGATTTTGGAAATTGGAACAGGATCTGGTTACCAGGCGGCAATTCTTTATGCAATGGGCGCAAGGATTTTTACTATTGAACGTCATCATGATCTTTATAACTCGGCGATGAAAATCTTCGATCAGCTGAATTATAAAATTGCAGCGCGATGCAGCGACGGTACCATCGGCTGGAGTGATTTTGCGCCGTACGACGGAATAATTGTTACGGCAGGAGGACCTACCGTACCGGTTAACCTGAAGAAACAACTTGCTGTGAACGGCAAGCTTGTAATTCCTATTGGCGATAAGCAAACGCAAACGCTTCAGATTATAACCAAACTTTCGGAAGATCAATTTCAAACAAAGGAAGTTCCCTATTTTGCATTTGTTCCACTCATCGGTAAAGACGGATGGAAAGAAAAGTAATTGTAATTGTCGGTCCTACATGTTCGGGTAAGACGAGACTCGGGATTGCGCTTGTGCTCAAGCTGCGCACCGAAATTATTTCCGCCGATAGCAGGCAGATTTATAGATTTCTTAACGTTGGCACTGCAAAGCCAAGCATTGATGAGCTCAACAAGGTAAAGCATCATTTTATCGATTGCTGCGATCCGGCTGAAGAATATAATGTAAGTAGATTTGAAACAGATGCTCTGAAGATAATTAATGATCTGCATGCGGCGGGAAAGATTCCTGTTGTGGTAGGCGGTTCTGGTCTCTATATTAAAGCTTTAGTCGATGGTATTTTTAATACCGTTGACGCGGATGAAGCATACCGGGAGGAACTAAAAGTAAACAGAGAAAAATTCGGGAATGAATATTTATATAATGAGTTGAAAAAAGTTGATACTCAAAGCGCGGCTAAGATGCTTCCGCAAAATTGGAAGCGGGTGATGAGGGCTCTTGAAGTTTTTCATCTTACCGGCGAGCCGATCTGGAAATTTCATGAATCTTATTCCAGAGATTCCGAATTGGAATTTATTCAATATGGACTAAACTGGGATAGAAAAATTCTGTACCAAAATATTGAGAATCGTGTCGACAGAATGATGAAGGATGGTTTGGAGGCAGAGGTAAAAAATTTATTGTCTCTTGGATTCGGCAAAAAAATGAACGCTCTTAATACTGTCGGATATAAAGAAATTATTTCTTATCTCGAAAACGAAATCACTTTGGAAAGAGCGATAGAATTAATTAAGAGAAACACGCGGCGTTTTGCTAAACGACAAATGACATGGTTTAGAAAAGATCAAAGAATAAATTGGTTGCAAATTACTTCAGAGTCCGATTTGGAAAAGGCCTCTCAAATCATTTTGAAAGATTTTTGTTAACTTTCGTTCAATCATAAATAAAACTTATGAAAGAAAAAATCAGAATTGCATCCGGCCAGGGATTTTGGGGCGATCTAATAGACGCGCCTTACCTGCAAGTGACATCCGGCCATATAGATTACCTTGTTATGGATTATCTTGCCGAGGTTACGATGTCTATTCTTCAAAAGCAGAAGAATAAAAATACTAAACTTGGTTATGCCCGAGATATTCCGGAATTAATGGAGAGAATTCTTCCTGTCTGTAAGAAAAGAGGAATTAAAATAATTACTAACGGCGGCGGTGTAAATCCCGAGGCGTGTGCGGAAGCGATTCTTGAAGTCGCAAAAAAATTATCGATTGATAATGTAAAAATTGCCGTTGTTACCGGCGATAATATTAAAGATAAACTTGATGAAATAATTTCTGCCGGCTGCGAACTAAACAATATGGAAACCGGTGAATCGATTACGAAAGTTAAAGATTCGCTGTTGAGCGCCAACGTTTACTTTGGAGCTATGCCTATTGTTGAGGCACTTCAAAAAGGCGCAGACATTGTTATAACTGGACGGACAACGGATACCGGTTTAACTCTTGCACCTATGATTTATGAATTCGGCTGGAATAAAACCGATTACAATTTGTTGTCTGCCGGTACAATTGCCGGTCATATTTTGGAATGCGGCGGCCAGGCAAGCGGAGGCAACTTTTTAGGAGATTGGGAAAGCATACCGGATTTAGCGTCAATCGGGTTTCCTATTGCTGAGGCCTATCCGAACGGTAAGGTAATTATCACTAAGCATGAATCGCTCGGCGGAAAAGTAAGCTTCGAAACAATTGCCGAACAACTTGTTTATGAAATTGGCGATCCTAAGAAATATATAACCCCCGATTGCGTAGCCGACTTTACTTCTGTTCATCTGGAAGAGATAAGGCCTAATAGAGTGCAAGTTTTTGGAATAACCGGGGAACCGGCGACGGAGTTCTACAAAGTATCATGCGCTTACTTAAGCGGTTATTCTGCTTCGGGCTCTTTGACTTATTCGTGGCCGAAAG
>JAKAHQ010000328.1 GCA_021814855.1 Bacteroidota bacterium
GGAATTTCTTTAGTTTGCAGTAATTTACTAATTCCTCGTGAATTTCCTTATTCAACTCCAATTTTTTTATCATGTCGTACTGGCTTTCATTCGTTTCGGTGCTATTTTTTTGATATGCGGCTTTTTCCGCATTTTTACTTACGAGCTTTTCCGCTTTAAAGGTCTGAAATTTAACTGCGTCTGCGCCGCATTCAAATGCAGCGTCTATCAATTGTCTTGCGGTTTCAATTGAACCGTTATGATTTACACCCGCCTCTGCTATAACAAATATTCTTTTCATAAATTTTTTATCAGCTTTGCAGGAATCCCACGATAAATACCTCTTTCAGTAATTGAGCTTTGAACCGAACTGCCTGCGGAGATTAAACATCCGTTTGCGATTTTGATTCCTTGAATAACCGATGAGCCTGTTCCTATCAAAACATCATCGCCGATTTCAACCTCCCCGGATAATGTAACTCCAGGTGCTATATGTGTAAAATTTCCGATTCGGCAGTCATGATCAATCGAGGCTTTTGTGTTTATAATACTGCATTCTCCAATTCTTGTTCCGCTGTTAATCACTACACCGTCCATTACTACTGTTCCCTCCCCAATTGCAACTTCTTCGTTTACAATTGCCTGTGGCGAAATAATAGCCGGTAATTCGAATCCAATCATTTTTACTTTTTCATGGATTTCTTTTCTAATAACAGATGTTTTAATTTGGCCTATCCCTATCACGCAATTTTCTACGCCGTTTTTATATAAACTGTAAAGTGAATCGTCCTTTCCCAAATAAGGTATACACAATATCTTTGGTTTTTCTGTGATATCCGTGAATCCGGCTATGTCAAATCGTCCATTTTTTTTTAGAATCGAGATAATAACCTTGGCATGTCCCCCTCCTCCAATAACAACTATTTTTTCCAATTATACATTCCTGTAACTGCTTGGTATATTTATTACTCTCTCTTCAAGCCATGAAGCGTTCTCTAGATTTCCCGTCTGGCAGTTTCTATACATATCGAGTTTGTTTATTAGTCTCCATATCGGTCTCGTTGTAACGCCGCCTAAATTACTTAACTCGAGAAATTTGTTCCTTTCATTCAGATCCTTTAGTAATATCGAGTTCAGCCAATAATTGGATCTGCTGTTGCGGGGTTCGGTGATAAATTTTATTTCGGAATCGCTGAAAAAATTAAAATAAGATTTTGCGGTATTTCTTTTATTCTCAATGTATTCGTCAATTTTTTCTATCTGGGCAAACCCTATTGCCGCGTTAACATTCGGCATCCTATAATTGAAAGCAATTTCATCGTGTATATATTCCCAGGCGTGCGGAATTTTACCTGTCGTTGTAATATGCCTCGCTTTTAAAGAAAATTCTTCGTCATCGGTCAGTATCATTCCTCCCCCGCCTGTTGTAATTGTTTTATTCCCGTTAAAACTAAGTATTCCCGCTAATCCAAAAGTGCCGGTATGTTTTTTATTTTTTCCAGAGCCGCCAAAGTAAAATGATCCTAACGATTCCGCCGCGTCCTCTATTAACGGTATATTATATTTATTTGCTATCTTCGCTAATTCATCAATTATGCAAGGATGACCGAATGTATGCATCGGTACGATTGCTGCAACTCTTTTCATAGTCATCCGATTGTATGCTTTCTTTCCGATGGAATCATACTTTATATTTTTGTCTATCCATTCACTAAGTTTTTCCGGCGACATTCCCAGTGTATTTAAATCAACATCCACAAATACCGGCTGGGCTCCGCAATGTGAAATTGCGTTTGCTGTCGCTACAAATGTAAGCGGCTGTGTAATTACTTCATCACCGTATTCAACTCCGGCTATCTTTAACGCTGTTTGAAGTGCGGCCGTACCGTTTACAACTGCAACAGCGTACTTAGCGCCGGTATATTTTGCAGTTAATTCCTCGAATAATTGTACATATTTACCTACGTACGAAACGTACGTTGAATCGATGCAGTCTGATAAATATTTCTTTTCATTGCCGATAAATACCGGGCTGTGCAGCGGTACCGGATTTTGACGTGGATATAATTCTTTGATGAATTCGATGATTTTACTATACATTATAAATGTGAGTTTTATACAGCGAAATATTTTGCTTCAGCCACACAATAGTTTCTTCTAACCCCATATCAAGGGTATAAGATGGCTCCCAATTTGTATTTTCTACCAGTTTTTTATTGTCGCATATCAGTCTTTCAACTTCACTTTCAGCGGGTCTCACTCTTTTATCTTCAATTTCAACCTCAACATCTTTATCTAATAGATGAATTATTTTGTTAACAAGCTCTCCTATGGATACGTCGGCGCCCATTCCTATATTTGTTATTTCTCCGTATAAATTCTCGCTTTTATAAATCTCCAGAAATCCTTTGCACGTGTCCTTAACAAATGTCAAATCCCTCGTAGGTTTTAAATTGCCGATCTTAATTGAATTATTACCATTCAATGCTTGAGTAATGATAGTAGGAATAATAGCCCTGGCGGATTGTCTTGGTCCGTATGTATTAAATGGTCTAACAATTTTAACCGGAGTGTTGAATGCGCGATAAAAACTTACAGCCAATTGGTCCGCCGCTATTTTCGTAGCTGAATAGGGAGACTGCCCTACTATCGGATGTTTCTCATCAATCGGTACATACTGTGCTGTTCCGTACGTTTCGCTTGTTGAAGTAACTAATACGTTTTCTAATCCTAATTCCCTTGATGCCTGTAATATATTATATGTACCGTTTATATTTGTTTCAATATATGCCTTTGGAGATATATAGGAATAGGGTATACCAATTAACGCCGCTAAATGAAACACGGCTTGAGTGCCTTTAAGCGCATTAAATACTGAATCATAGTCTCTTATATCACCGGCAATTACTTCAATTTCATCTTTGATATCGGTTTTTTCAAGCCAGCCCCAACTGCCTTTTGAATTATAATGGACAAAAGCTTTAACATCAAAACCTTGTTTTACACATTCTTCTGTTAAATGTGAACCTATAAATCCCCCGGCTCCTGTTATCAATATTTTCATATCTCTATACTATTTTCAATAATTATTTTTTATTTATTTAATACTAAAGCCCGTCTGCCTTTTATCTCTATTATTGTAAATGTGTTGTTTACTGTTACTAATCGACTGGAATCGAGTATTTGCCGGTCAATTTCTTTAAACCTCATTTCACCCAAATTTTAATATCGATATTTCCTCGTATTGCGTCATCCATCTACAATTTCTGCGTCTTTCCCTCACTCCTTCGATACAATCATCAATCCTAAAATCCTAAAATCTCCAATCCTAAAATCCTCTGGCGAAGCCATCCCTTCGGGACAATCCCTCAATCTTGTACCGAGCGAAGCCGAAGTGCATCAATCCT
>JAKAHQ010000329.1 GCA_021814855.1 Bacteroidota bacterium
GTACATATCCAAGTTTAGTCCCGGTATCAATAATTACACTTTGAGAAAAATCGCATCCTTCAATAGCGGCGGATTGAATTATCTTGGGAGTAAGCAAATTGTAATCTCCGTTAATCATTTTGTAGAGCTTGGAATCTTTTCTTTCTTCCAGTTGCAGCTTTACGCGTTCAATTAAATAATTATTGCCTATATAAGCTTCTATGCAGCCGAGTGAGCCGCATTTGCATTGGCGTCCCATTGTATCAATTGAAACATGTCCCAATTCGCCCGCCCCGCCGGATTCACCTCGGTAAATTTTCTTATCGATTATAATACCGCTTCCCACGCCGGTTCCCAAAGTAATCATCACAAAATTTTTGAACTTACTGCCCGCGCCGTAAATTAATTCTCCAATCGCTGCAGCATTGGCATCGTTTTCCACAAAGACCTTACACTTGAATTCTTTTTTAAGAATGTCTCCAAGATGAATTCTTCCCCACCCGGGAAAATTCGGCGGGTTTTGCACCGTACCTTTTTTTAAGCTAATCACACCGGGAGCGCCGACGCCTATTCCAATTATCCGAATATCATCTGTCGTAATTTGCTTTACTCCTTTGATAATTTGCTTGGTCACCGCATCGGGTCCTTTTTCAGCTTTGCTGTCAATCGAAAGCTTCTTCAATATCTTTCCTTTGCGGTCAACAATACCGAGTTTTATTGTCGTTCCGCCGAGATCCACACCTACCGCCGCTTTTACCTTAGCCATTCTTTCCTCTAATTAAAAGTTTTATCAACAATTGTAATTCCATCCGGGTAGCGAATATTTCCTATTGGTGTGCCAAGCACAGGCCGAGCGATTAATTTCAGGTTCGATGTCGATCCTCTAATCCCGCCGATCTGAAGAAGAAGCGAAAGTATATCTTCAAGACTTTTATCTTTAAAAGATTTTGCGATGTCAAATTCAACTTTAATCGGAATTATAACAGTCTCTCCTTTACCGGGAACAAAAACCGGGTCGGTGATATTTCCCTTTACGGTTTCTTTATCGTTGATGTAAAGCCGCCAAGGGAATGATGCGATGCTTATATCCGTGCGCGGAAAGCCGCCGGAGCCGTCGTTAGGGTTTTTAGCTTCTATGTTAAGATTAAATGTTAGCGGAAGATTTCCTTTTGCCAAACCGGCAGTTAATCTTAACAGTTCTACGGGAGAAAAATCCCTGAGCGATTGTTTATCGGAGATTGTTACGTTTGCAACGCGGTAATCATTTGCAGATTGGATTCGGTATTTCAATCTCGAAACGTTTTGAACCGTTTGGATTACCGAGCAGCTGAAGAATAAAGGAACGATCAAAAAAATTAAAAATATTTTTCGCAATTTTTTATCGACTCCTCGATTTTTTGAATAATCATTTCTGCAACACGAAGCGCTTTCAAACCGTCTTTGCCGCTTACAACCGGCTGCTGGCCGTTGCTTATTGTCTGCACGAAAGATTCCAATTCTGTTTTAAGCGCGTTCACTTCTTTAAAGTCTGGTTGTTCGTAAACCACTACTTTCTTTTTATCGCCGATGCCCATTTCTCCAAAAGTTATGAAAGGAGTGGTGGGCATTTTATCCGGCGTGACCAATCTAAACACTTCCGAAACGCCGGTTTGAAAATCGAGAGAGATGTAGGCGTCTCTTTGGAACATTCTCATCTTTCTCATTTTCTTTTGAGAAATCCTGCTGGCCGTAACATTTGCGATAGCCCCATTTTCAAATTCGATGCGGGCGTTGGCAATATCAAGATTATCCGAAACAACAGCCACTCCGCTCGCGCTTACGTTTTTTACTTCGCTTTTTACAAGACTAAGAATTATATCAATGTCATGAATCATCAAATCAAGAACTACGGCAACGTCAGTACCTCTCGGATTAAACTGCGCCAAACGATCTGTTTGAATAAACAACGGGTTCAGCTTATAATTTTCGAGAGAAATCAATGCCGGGTTAAAGCGTTCAATATGACCAACCTGGAGAACAAGGTTTTCACGTTCGGCAATTTTAATCACTTCTTCGGCTTCCCATATTTGCGCGGTAATCGGCTTCTCGACAAATACATGTCTCTTATTCTCCAACGACTGTTTCACCAAATCGTAATGCGCGCTTGTTGTAGCAACAATATCAACAGCGTCTACATCATTAAGAAGAATTTCCATTTTGTCGTATTGCTTAACTCCGAATTCCTCTGCAACCTTTTTAGATTGCTGAGGATCCTTATCGTAAATTCCCACAAAGTCGCAGGAATCAATTTCCTTAAATAATTTTGTATGAATCTTTCCAAGATGCCCGGTTCCAATAACGCCGACTTTAATTTTCTTTTGAGAATTTTTCGTACTCATAACGCTCCGGTTTTGATTCGTTTATAACCGATAATTTTTTCGTAACCGCCTTTTTCCTGCGTCTGGTAATAAAGAAAAACGTTGTACTCGTTTTCAGTTTCGTAAAAGTTGCCTTCCAAAATTTCCCAGTTAATATTCTCCACCGAATTGCCATTTAAAAATCCGGTAACATAGGCGTAATCATATACGCCGCGTTTCAACGGTATTGTTAGATTCATCATGCCGTTATCGTCGTACATTTCGAAATCCGGAAGCACTTTCCAATCTGTGAAGGAGCCCACAAGGTAGATCGGATCTTTAACATCTTCCGGCGCTCGAAGCCGAAACACAACATTCATATAATCTGCACGAGTATTTTTAAAATCTTCCAAAATTGTTCCGCCGTGAATATCGTATGCTCGGCGCGTGAAAAGACTTGAAGTTTCGAACTCCCCTAATTTCGCCTCGACTGTAGGCGTATTATACTTTGAATAATTTCGCAGATCGGTTTCCCTGTACCTGTTGCCTGGACGAATATTACGCGCGGTAAAGGTAAACTTGTTTGCTGCATTCCACTCGTAATACCTATCATGATTAAAAAGTAACCTATCAATCACAATAGGGTAATCTATTTTTCGGTTCTGAACTATTTCCACCTTCAACACGTTCGCCGCAAAAAGCGTGTCCGGTAATGTAAATCCCGATGAAATTGAAATAGACCTTTGCAGGATAGAGGCCTGGGATATATCTCCCTGCAATCCTTCTTTATCAACGGAAAAGTTTAATTGAACAGAAGGTTTTACAACGTAAAATTTTCCGGAAGCATAAACCAGGTTTTTATTTTGCGAATCGACTATGAAAAATTTCCATTTCCCCGAAAAAGGGAACTGTACATTATTGTTTGGAAACTCTCCGCGGTAATGATATGATGCACCTTGAATATTTGACGGCACCCGGTCAAACATAATATTTCTTTCGGTGTCGTACATGGGATTTGCAAGAAAGGCGTTATCGTACGGCTGCCAGTTCGAATCGCAAAATT
>JAKAHQ010000330.1 GCA_021814855.1 Bacteroidota bacterium
AATAACAATAGGGGAAAAGAAGCTTTTAAAAAACTTAGAGAATATAATTACAACGTTCACTTTATTACGATGGACGTTGCCGATGACGATAGCATATACGCCGCGGCGGATGAATTCGGAAGAAAGTTTAATGCGCTCGACGTGCTTATAAACAACGCAGCAATACTGCTGGATAATTCCTCCAATGTTTTCGATACAGGTCGTAACGACCTGATTGAAACCCTCCAGACCAACACGGCAGGAGTGTTAAGCGTTACACGCGCTTTCATAAAGTTCATGCCTAGATTCTCCAGCATTATAAATATCTCCAGCAGCGCCGGATTGCTGAAAGGAATGAGTGCTTACGCCCCGGCATACAGCATTTCCAAGGCGGCGTTGAACGCACTTACTATTCAAATGGCGGAATCACTACATAAAAATAAAATTTCGGTCAATGCCGTTTGTCCCGGCTGGGTAAGGACGGATATGGGGGGCAAATCGGCAACGCGCTCTGTAGAAAAAGGAGCGGAGACCGCAGTTTGGTTAGTCACAGACGCGCCAAATGATTTAACCGGCAAATTTGTTAAGGATAAACGAGTGATTGATTGGTAAATAAAAATATTTGTCAATTGACCTTTTTTAAAGTTCACTCAACTTTATTATTTTAAGTGTAAAAATAAATCCATTGCCGACAACAAAATGAAAGAATAAGTTTAAGTGAAATTTTGGAAAAGGATTCTATATATAAGTTGATACATTCCTCTTAATGCTCAAACTTAATTAATATTGAATTGACAAATTTGTTTTGTGGGAGGTAACAAATGAATCAAACTAAGTTGTATCTTCTTATTCTCCTTTCCTTAATGCTTTTACTAGCTTACGGCTGTCGCCAGAACGAATCTACCATCGTTCAACCTAATATCGATACCCAGCTTGCAAAAACCAATTTCGGAACGGGAGTTTCAACCGTACAATCTAATATTACAAACGGAGATATGGAAAACGGCACTACGGGATATTGGAACGGTGGTTCATCTATTACCGGTTACACATTCCAATATTCGGCAGAAGAATCCGTATCGCCTTCACACTCGCTCTCTATAACCGCCGACGGAACCGCAAAGGGAAGCTTTGCATATTGGGCCCAATCATTCGACGCCTCTTCTTTCATTGGCAAAAAGGTTACGCTTACTGTCAGTGTTAAATATATCAATGTTGACGGCGACGGCGTTATGTTCGCACTGAGAGGAGACAATACAAGCGTCCCGGAAGGTACTGCCGAAGCATTTTCGACGACGCAAGGTAAGATATTGCTTACCGGTACAAGCGATTGGACCACTCTCCAGGTCAATCTCGATCCTGTCCCTGAAGATATTAAATCGTTAACTATCTATATGCTGCTATCCGCGGATCAAGGATCGGTCTATTTTGATAATCTTGGAATTACAGTCGAGGATGCCTCGCTGCCGTTAACCGATATAACGAACGGCAATTTTGAGACGGGGAATTACTCACCGGATAACTGGTGGAACGGTTCGGCCAACAATTCGGCATTTGAATTCGCCTGGGATAAAAATGAATTCAGATCTCCCGGCCACTCGGTGAAGATCGGCTCGGTCGATTCCGGTGATAACTTTGCGATATGGGCACAGACAATCACCGCTTCCGAACTTATCGGAAAGAAAATCTCCTTGAACGTCTATATTAAAGGCGTGAATTTAACCGGCTCGGGAATTTATATTGCTATACGTGGAGATGATACCTTGCTGCCGTCCGGCAGCGCGGAAAGCTTTGCCACAACTCAAGGAAATGAGAATATTTCCGGTAATTTTGATTGGAAAATGTATAGCGTTACCCTGAATAAAGTTCCCGATAATACAAAGTCGCTTACTTTTTATTTAATTTACGGGTCGAAGACTAGCGGTACGGCGTATTTTGATGATGTCTCGCTAACGAAGGAATAATTCTTTGAGAGGCCGGTTTAAATAGCTATTTATTAGTATTTATAATCGGCCTAATATATTTTATGTAAATGGATTAGTGACTTTATATGAATAATTATTCATGGCTTAAGTAAATAGTCGGGATATTGAGGATTTAGGCTTTTAGATAAATATTAAAAAATGAGGATTGTTCATTTATAAATAAAGACGAAAAATAATAGGTTAGAAACTTAGAAATGAGTGCTAAATTTTCGATTTTTAACTGGAGAAACAGCAGACCGGAAAATAATTTTGGCAATTAGCGGAGCATGAACGGATTTGAATATAAATTCTATAACAGAAGGCGGAATAAGCAATTTAATTAATAAACACGTTGTGTGAATTAACTTATAAACCGTTGAAACGGTTATTACTTTGTGCTTTTTTTCTAGTTAACCCACGGATTAATCCGTGGGTTAATGAAAAGTAATTGTCTTCTGTTAAACTGTTTCAACAGTTTTACCTTGTTTAATTTCTAATTCACTCAACCGGTTAATAGCAAAAAGAAATTAATCTTTTGCTCCGGTGATTATAAAAAATATTTTGCTTTTAAATCAAATTAATGTAAATTGAAATCATAGATTCAACCATTTTAGACGATGGGGGAAATTGCTCTCAGAATTTCTTCCATGAATGAAAGACCCCCGTCAATTCTGTTTCCCTTTCCAGATGGATTCTCCGCCGAAATTTTGCGGTTGAAATACTCCGATAAGAATATTGCTTTGCTTTTGTGATATAGATTATTCCTTTTCCGTATTTGTTCGACAACAATTTATATTATAAATATATGAGCGCCGGGGTTTATTTTAAACTGAATATTTCCGGTTCTGTTTCTGTCTTCTCTCTTTGCATGCCGCCTAATCAAGGCAGCCATTCCGTTATTAATAATTTCAATATTAGAAAAACAGCTTTGTTTGCCGTTTCTCATCATTTACTATCCGCTGCCGGCGGATTAAACTTTGCTTTCAACCAAATAATAGGCGGAATTTATCAATTAAAGAGAGGAATAGAGCATTTTAAACGAGGAAGAGCCCATTTAATTAGGGGCATAGATCAATTAAAACGAGGAATATCTCAATTCATTAGGGTAAATGCCCATTTTAAGCCGGTCGGTAATCACTTAAAGCCCGGAAATGACCAGTTCAATGGAGGAATTGACCAGTTAAAGCGAGGAAACGCTCATTTTAAATGTCGAAATAGTCATTTAAAACACGGAAATGAACAATTCAAGTATGGAATTGACCGGCTGAAATTACGAGATGATTATTTCAAATCCGTTCTTGTTCAATTAGAAAGCCGCTACCGCTGTTTGAAAGGTTATTTTGGCTGTTCTAAGTCGGTTTTTGAACCGTTGACCACCGTTCTTGATCAATCCGTATCCGAAATAAATGACTACTCTAGTGGT
>JAKAHQ010000331.1:0-1507 GCA_021814855.1 Bacteroidota bacterium
AAAGTAGAAATATTCTTGAATCTAAAAAGTGTAATAATTATAACATCGTAAAAATAATTTTAGTCTGCTACAATGATTCCAAATTCAATTCATCTTTGATTTACGTTCGGCAAAGTATTAAATTCTTACTGCATGATATGGAAATAAAGTCTTTGTGACTTTATATAAATCTTGTTTAATAGTGCAGGCGCTTTAGCTTTGCGTCGAGAATAAAATGATCAAATTCATCCTCAACGAAACACTCGTCGAGACGGATGTCCGTCCGACAACAGTCCTGCTGGATTTTATCCGCAAAGAGAAAAAACTTACCGGGACAAAAGAAGGTTGCCGCGAAGGCGACTGCGGTGCTTGCACGGTATTGATTGGTGAGCTTGTTGGTAATTCCGTTAATTATAAATCCGTAAACTCCTGCTTAGTTCCGTTAGGTGATGTAAACAGCAAACATGTGTTAACAATCGAAGGAATAAGCAACGGAAGGCTTTCCCCGGTTCAAGAAGGAATAGTTGACGAAGGAGGAACGCAGTGCGGATTCTGTACACCCGGTTTTGTTGTTTCGATAACGAGCTATTTCTTGAGCAACAAAAATCCGGGCATCCATGAAGGAGTTGAATCGCTCGGCGGAAATATTTGCAGATGCACCGGTTACGCGGGTATTAAACGCGCCGTTGGAAGAGCATTGTCTGTATATAATGAAAAACCTGCCGCAAATAAATCTCATCTTGGAAAACTTATTGAACTCGGATTCGTTCCGGAATATTTCACGGGAATTAAAGCAAGGCTAAAACAAATTAGCAGCAAAAGACAAACAATAAATAAAAAAGCAAAAGGTCTTATTAGCGGCGGAACTGATTTATATGTGCAAAAGTGGGAAGAGATTGTTCGTGAAGATGCAAAGTTGATATCTGAAACAAAAAAAATATCCGGAATATCTCTTCTAAAAAATCAGATTAAAATTGGAGCGGCTGCAACAATTGAGGAAGTACGGACTTCGCCGGTTCTTAAAAAATATTTTCCTGAATTAAACGAACAATTGAAGTTATTCGGTTCGTTACCAATTCGTAACCGTGCTACTGTCGGCGGAAATATTGTAAATGCTTCTCCAATTGGAGATTTTACAAATATTCTTGTTGCGCTTGATGCGGAACTTCATCTTAAAGGAAAAGCGAAGCATTCTATTTTTATTCGAGATTTCTACAAAGGTTATAAAAGCCTGAATAAAAAGAACGACGAAATTATTGAAGCAGTAACATTTCCAAAGCCGCCTAAGAATTTCCGGTTTAATTTTGAAAAAGTTTCCAAACGAACATTTCTCGATATTGCCAGCGTTAATTCAACATTTGCTTGTCTTTATTCTCGAGGCCGTATTTCTTGTTTAGGAATATCCGCTGGCGGAATAGCGCCTATACCGCTTTTTCTTAAACGTACTTGTGAATATCTTAACGGAAAGAGTATTAATTCCGAAAATGTAATTTACGCTGCCGAAGTAGCTATGAAAGAAATTTCAGCG
>JAKAHQ010000331.1:1517-3366 GCA_021814855.1 Bacteroidota bacterium
AATATAAAAGATTGCTTTTACGGCAACTTCTATACGCTCATTTCATAAAATTATTCCCTGATAAAATCGACTTGGAGAAACTCCTTTGAAAAACATTGATTCAATACGGCACGTTCGCGGTGAATCGCTTTTCGTCGACGATGTTATCGTTCCGGAAGGAACACTTCAAGGTTATGTGTTCTATTCTCCGGTTGCACATGGAAAAATTTTAAATCTCGATTTCGCAGAAGCATTAAAATCGCAAGGTGTTAAAGGAATAATTTCGGCTAAAGATATTCCGGGAGAAAATCAGATTGGCGGAATTGTACCGGATGAAGATCTTTTTGCTGAAGATACGGTTCATTTCGTCGGGCATCCGATTGCGCTCCTCGTTGCAGATACATATTTGCATGCTCATGACGCTTCAAAGAAAATTAAATGTAATATTAAAGAACTTCAGGCCATACTCGATCCGCGTGAAGCCGCAGCCAAAAATGAATTGATAATTCCGCCAAAAACATTTTTGCTTGGCAATGTTGATGAAGCCTGGAAAGATTGTGATTATATAATTGAAGGAACAGCTGATAACGGCGGACAAGAACATTTATACCTTGAAACTCAAGGAGCTGTTGCTGTTCCCACGGAAGGCGGCGGAATAAAAATTACTTCGGCTACTCAAGGTCCAACCGCTGTACAAAGAACTACAGCGAGGGTGCTTGCTTTGCCAATGCATAAAATTGAAGTTGATGTTGTTCGTTTGGGAGGCGGTTTTGGCGGTAAGGAAGATCAAGCAACGCAGTGGGCTGTTATGGCCGCGTTAGCTGCAATGAAATTAAATTCACCAGTCAAACTTGTTTTGCCGAGGCAAGATGATATTAGAATCACGGGAAAGCGACATCCGTATTCTTCAGATTTTAAAATTGGCCTGACTAGGGATGGAAAAATACTTGCTTATGAAGCTACATATTACCAGAATGCGGGAGCCGCTGCTGATTTATCTCCTGCTATTTTGGATCGTACACTTTTTCACTGCACAAATTCTTATTTCATTCCAAATGTAAAAGCTAAGGCTCTATGCTGCAGAACAAATCTAATTCCTTTTACGGCGTTCAGGGGATTCGGCGGACCGCAAGGAATGTTTGTGATTGAATCCGCAATTTATAAAGCCGCTCAAGTTATGGGAATTACACCCGCTGAAATTCAAAAGAAAAATCTTCTATCCGAAGGTGATGAATTTCCTTACGGGCAAAAGACATTGAACTGCACTATTAAAAGATGTTTTGAAGAAGTCGAACAAAAATTCAATCATGAAGAAGTTATTAAATCAATTAACGATTTCAATACCAAAAATAAATTGAAGAAAAAAGGCGCGGCTGTTATGCCCGTCACTTTTGGAATTTCATTTACCAACACTGCGATGAATCAAGCTTCGGCGTTGATTCATATTTATACCGACGGAAGTGTAGGAATAAGCACCGCAGCAATTGAGATGGGGCAGGGTGTAAATGAAAAGCTGCGAATAATCGCTGCTCATGAATTATCCATTGAACAAAGTAGAATCAAAATTGAAACAACAAACACTTCGAGGATTTCAAATACATCGCCAACTGCCGCGAGTAAAGGAACCGATCTTAACGGCTTTGCAGTAATTGATGCCTGCAAAATTCTTGTTGAAAGAATGAAAAAAGTTGCGGCCGAAGAATTACATAAAGAAGATCCAAGTAAATTCCGAATCAAGGATGAAATTATTTACTACGATGAAAAGGAAACCGAACTTAGCTTCTCAAAATTTATTTCTGCCGCGTATAGTAAAAGAATAAGCTTAACCGCGCAGGCTCATCATTCATCGCCGGATATTTACTTTGATAAC
>JAKAHQ010000332.1 GCA_021814855.1 Bacteroidota bacterium
GCCCGAGCACGGCGCGCAAAAGATGCATGCGCAGCGCTTCGACCTGATCCCAGAATAATTGACGCGCCTGATCGCTTTGCGCGAGGTCGTTGAATACATCACCAAGCGAATGTTCCTCCGGCTCGGTGGTCATGAACTTGTGGACTGAGCGCGGGACACGCACCGGCAAAGTGATGATCCACCATGCCACGCGGAACGGCAGTCGAATCAACCACCATAGTGCGCGGAAAATTGTTTTGAAAATAAATGTGATGGAACGTCCAACGCGCTTGAAAAAATTACCCATTCTTTTCATCCTCGCTGGATGTTGGGGTTGAAGGAATTGAAGGGGCAGGCGGTGAAGGCAGAATGGTATTCTCAGGTTCTTTAGCGGCGGGCGCGTTGGAGGTCCCGTTTGAGGCGGGCTGAGGAATGCGCGTGGCTTTGTTGACGGCGTCGGCGGTTCCCTTTAATTCTTTTTTTAGATCGCTGTTGAGTTCCTCCAGCGAGGCTTCACGCATCAGGCGCGTTGGCAAAGTTTGGATCTCACGCGAGGTTTGTTGAAAAAGTTTCCAGCCATATAAATAAAATATTACCCCAATTATAGGAGAACAATTTATGAATGGGGAAAAGTATTCATCATCAGGTAAACGCGGAGAATCAGTTCGCTCAGATTGTTATTTTGAAATCGAGATAACAAGCTCAGGCGGAATAAAATTGGATTTGAAAAGCAAAGTCGCTTCGTTATACGGCAATTCAATTAGAGAACTGATAAATGAAATGTGCGGATTCTTTGAATTAAAGAATGCGAAAATTCTATGTGAAGATTACGGCGCTCTTCCTTTTGTTATAGCCGCAAGGTTTGAGCTTGCAGTAAATATCTTATTCCCTGAAAATGAAAAAGAATTCTTACTCCCCTTCAACCAAAATAATTTTTATACATCATCAAAAGATAGGCTTAGAAGAAGCCGGCTGTACCTTCCGGGTAATGAACCAAAGTTTTTTCTAAATGCCGGTCTGCATAAACCTGACGGCATAATCTTAGACCTTGAAGACAGCGTAGCGCCGCCGGAAAAAGATGCCGCACGTATTCTAGTAAGAAATACTTTAAGAAGTGTTGATTTTTATGGTTCCGAAAGAATGGTAAGAATAAACCAACTTCCGTTAGGCTTGGAGGATTTAGAGTTTGTCGTTCCTAATAATGTCCATGTTATTCTTATCCCGAAGTGCGAAAGTGCAGACCAGGTTATTGAAGTCAATGACCAAATAAAAAGGATTAAACACGAGTATAATATTAAGAATGATATTTTTTTAATGCCGATTATCGAAAGTGCGCTTGGAATTATTAAAGCCTACGAAATTGCATCGGCAGTAAAAGCTAATTGCGCTCTCACTATCGGGCTTGAAGATTATACTGCCGACATCGGCACTCAAAGGTCTACAGAAGGAAAAGAGAGTTTCTTTGCCCGTTCGATTATTGTTAACGCCGCAAAAGCAAACGGCATTCAAGCCATCGATACTGTTTTTTCCGATGTTGGAGATATGGAAGGTTTGAAGCAAAGTATAATAGAAGCTAAGTCCCTTGGATTCGAAGGAAAAGGATGCATTCATCCAAGACAAATTCCGGTTGTTCATAAATATTTTGAACCCGCAAGAGAAGAAATTGAAAAGGCAAAAAAAATTATTCTTGCATTTGATGAGGCTGAACATAAAGGATTAGGTGTTGTTTCCCTCGGCAGCAAGATGATTGATGCACCGGTTGTAAAACGTGCTCAAAAAACAATTCATCTGGCTATCTTAAATGATTTGTTGAAAGCAGATTGGAAAGAAAAATAAATGAAATTATTAAAAAACGCGGCAGGCAGATTAGTTCCAACTGAGGTTAACCGGCAGAAACAAATTCCATTTAAAGGAGTGAACAAATTCAAACCTTCCGGAAACAAAGCGAAACCAAATATCAATTCATGTATCAATTATCCTGAAGACGGAAACAAAGTTGTAAAGAATCTAAAAGAAGCACTTAAAAAAGCCGGGATAAAAAACGGAATGACGATTTCAACACACCACCATTTACGCAATGGAGATGCGTTGACAAATTATTTGTTCGATATCATTCATGAACTTGGAGTAAAAAATATCCGATGGTTTCCAAGCGCTTCCTTCCAGATTCATGAACATTTAATAAAATATCTGGAAGATGGAACAATCCATCATATAGAAGGAAGCATGAACGGTCCGCTCGGTAGATTTACATCCGAAGGTAAAATGAAAGGCGTTGGAGTCTTGCGTTCACACGGTGGAAGATATCAAGCCGTTCAGGACGGAGAAGTACATATCGATATTGCCGTAATTGCAGCGCCTTCTGCTGATCAATTCGGAAACGCAAACGGCGTGAATGGAAAATCCGCATCTGGACTTATCGGCTTTGCACTTGTGGATTCCGAATATGCCGATAATGTTATTGTGGTTACCGATAACCTTGTTCCCTTCCCTTGCGTGCCTTGGCAAGTTCAAGGCAACAATGTTGACTATGTCGTTCAAGTTGATTCACTTGGCGATTCTTCTAAAATTGTTTCCGGTACTACTGAAGTTACAAAATCACCGGACAGACTTTTAATTGCGGAGTATGTAGCTCAATTTATTGATGAAGCAGGTATAATGAAAAACGGATTTTCATTTCAAGCCGGCTCAGGCGGAACTAATCTCGCTTTCGTCCTTTATTTAAAAGAAAGAATGAAAGCAAAAGGAATAAAAGCAAGATTTGTAAGAGGCGGTTCAACAAAATATTTAGTGCAGCTTCTAGAAGAAGGATTAACTGACTATATTCTTGACGGGCAAACCTTCGACCTGGATGGCGTAAGAAGTATGAGAGAAAATCCGAATCACGTTAACACGAGCCCGTTTACAAGCTATAACTTCCATGGCAAAGGAAATTTTGCATCGATGGTTGATGTTGCTGTTTTAGGCGCAACGGAAGTTGATGTCCATTTTAATGCAAACGTAGTAAGCCATTCGGATGGATGTCTTCTTCACGGTATCGGCGGCTGGCAGAATTGTCTTTACTCGAAGTGTTCCATTCTTGCTGTGCCTTCTTTCAGAGATAGAATCCCTGTAATCATCGATGAAGTTACAACACTGTGTGGTCCCGGCGAGCTGATTGATGTTATTATAACTGAAAGAGGTATTGCAATAAACCCGCGTAGAAAAGATTTGCTTAAAGCGATGGCAAAGTCCTCACTCCCTATTAAATCAATTAGGGAAATTAGAAATGAAGTTTTTACGATTTGCGGTAAACCTTCAAAACCGGATTTTGACTTGAATAAAGTTGTTGCTATTGTAAAGTGGGTTGACGGAACTGTACTTGATACAATTTTTAAA
>JAKAHQ010000333.1 GCA_021814855.1 Bacteroidota bacterium
TGCAACATCAAAATTTATATTTTTAATGAATTTCAATTCCATGTTTCTTCTGGAACTCTCCGAGATTTTCCCACGTCAGTGGCTTGCTTTCATTTTTATATTCATTCATTAACTCGTTCCATGTTTTGCTTTCCGATTTGTCATCAACTCT
This sequence comes from Bacteroidota bacterium, assembly GCA_021814855.1. The sequence goes on from JAKAHQ010000333.1 coordinate 152, forward strand.
TACCATCGAAATGCAATCATCAACAGGGCAAACCAATGAGCAGAGCGAACAGCCAACACAGTCACTCTCTCTAACAACAGTTTTATTATGCCCGTTTACCGGGATTAAGTCAATACATTGATGCGCGCCGTCTTCGCAGGCAATGTAGCAAAGATTGCAGTGAATGCATTTCTTCTGATCAATTCTTGCAACTGTTTTATGAAGAAGATTAAAGTTGCCGAAATCGTCAATCTGCTCAAGAGATTTTCCGCAGAAATCTTCGATGGAAGAAAATCCTTTTGCCTCCATCCAGTTTGTCAAGCCCTCAATCATATCTTTTACGATTCTGAAACCGTAATGCATTACCGCGGTGCATACCTGAACGCTTGATGCGCCAAGAAGAATAAACTCAACAGCGTCTTTCCAATTTGATATTCCGCCGATTGCCGAAATAGGAAGATCAACTTCTTTATCGCGCGCTACCTGGGATACAAGATGCAGCGCTATTGGTTTAACTGCGGCGCCGGCGTATCCGCCGTGTCCGCTCTTGCCCGCTACGCTCGGCATAATCTGAAAAGTATCAAGATCAACTCCGATGATGCTGTTAATTGTGTTGATCAACGAGATACCATCCGCATTAGCTGCTTTAGCCGCTCGCGCGGGATAAATTATATTACTTACATTCGGTGTCAATTTTACAAGCACCGGAATGGTTGAAACTTCAACAACCCACTCTGTAATCATCTTGCAGTATTCCGGCACCTGACCGACTGCGGAACCCATTCCTCTTTCGCTCATTCCGTGCGGACAACCGTAATTTAATTCGATTCCGTCGCAGCCTGTATCGATTGTTCGCTTTACAATTTCATGCCACGTTTCTCTTTTCGATTCAACCATCAAAGAGACAACAACTGCATTATTAGGAAACAGTTTTTTAGTTTCAGCTATCTCCTTAAAATTTTTTTCAATAGGTCTGTCGCTGATTAATTCTATGTTATTCAATCCGATAATTTTCTGACCGTTATAATCGTAGCCGCCATAGCGGTTGCAAACGTTCATAACCGGCTCACCGATAGTTTTCCAGACAGCTCCGCCCCAGCCTTGCTCAAATGCTTTGCATACTTGATACGCTGAATTTGTCGGCGGTGCAGATGCCAGCCAAAACGGATTCGGTGATTTTATTCCGCCGCAGTTTGTTGAAAGATCGATCATTGATTCTCCATTAAAAAATAATTAACCATGTGATTCTCTTTCTTAAACTTGAACTTACTCTTACACTTCATTCAAGTTTAAGTTCAAGTGTAAGTTTAAGACTAAGTTCAAGAGCTAGTTAGATAAATATTCGTCAATGCCGTGTGCTGCCATTTTGCCGTCGAACGCGGCGTTCACAACTTCTTTGCCGCCGTTAATACAGTCTCCTCCGGCAAATATTTTCGGATTTCCGGTCTGATAATTTTTCTTGTTCACAACAACTTTTCCATCTTTCAATTTTAATCCATTAATCGAATCCAGAAAGTAGTTGTACGGCTTTTGACCGATTGCTTTTATCACCATATCTACCGGGATTACAAACTCCGATTTCGGAATAACTGCTAATTTTGGTTTGTTCTTTGAACCATTTAAAATCAATTTTGTTTTTACACACTCAATGCCTTCCACAAATTTTTTGCCGATTATTTTTTTCGGCGCTGTGTTAAAGTAAAAGACAATCTCATCTTTCTTTGCCAGAATGAATTCAAAATCGTATGCAGACATTTGAGTAGTGTCTCTTCTGTAAATTACATAAACCTGCTCGGCGCCCAATCTTTTGGCTTCAGTCGCGGCATCAATCGAAGTATTGCCGGCACCGATAATCGCTACCTTCTTTCCAACTTTCACCGAACTCCAATTTTCAGATTTAACTTTTTCAATAAAGTTGATCGCGTTATAAACTCCTTTCAATTTTTCTCCGGGAATTTCTAATCCGGGCGATTCGCCCAAACCGACTCCGAGAAACACAGCGTCGTGCTTCTTCATTAATTTTTCAACTGAAATAGTTTCTCCGATTTTAATTCCGGTTTTAATTTTGACTCCCAGGCTTTTAACCAGCTTTACTTCCTTTAAGCTGTCTTTGCGTCTGGTTTTATATGGTGCTATACCCCAAGTATTCAATCCGCCGGGGGTATTATTTGCTTCATAAATAGTCACATCATAACCAAGCAGCCTCAACTCAGCTCCGCAAGCAAGCCCCGCTGGCCCCGATCCGATTATACCAACTGACTTATTTTTCCTATTTAAAAAAGAAAAAATATTTACCGTCGGATTTTTAAAATAATTATCCATTGCGAATCGCTGGAGTCTTCCGATCTCAATTGGTTTCTCTCCTTTTTCATTATAGACGCATGCGCCTTCACAAAGAACTTCTACCGGGCAAGCTTTGGCGCATGTAAGCGCTACCCAATTTGATTCCAGAATTGTTTTAGCGGAGCCAAGCAAATTATCGGTCGAAATTTTTTTTATGAAAGCCGGTATATCGATGTGTGTCGGACATGCTTTCGTGCAAGGTGAATCGAAGCAGTACAAGCAGCGTTCAGCTTCTGCCTTTGCGGTTAACGGCGTAAACGGCGGGTGAAGTTCACCGAAATTATTTTCATACTCTTTATGAGAAAGCTTTGGCGCAAGGTTTTTCATATACTTTTTTCTATCTATAAATAATGAATTACAATTTCTTGATTAAGAATTTTCAAAATTGTTTCTGCATGGATGCATGTTAACTGCATGATTGCATGCTTCAAACCATACATTCATGCCCTCATGCATTCATGCATTTTTATTTCTCAACCTCGTCATCAGCAATTTTCAAAACTTCATCAAACGCACTAACAGCAGTATCAATTTCTTCTTTAGTTATTATGAGCGGCGGAGCCAGTACAAAGTGACTTAACCACGGTGATACATAAATTCCCTTCTTCATCAATTCTCCGGCAATTCTATCAACCAAAAGAGGAACGCCATTAATCTTATCTTCCTTTGTATTAAACGGCTGTTTCGTTTTTTGATTTTTCACTATTTCTATTGCTCTGAACAGACCAATTCCGCGGACATCTCCAACTGAAATGTGTTTTGCTTTAAGCTCAACTAATTTTCCTTCAAGATATTTTCCTAATTCCAAAGATCTTTCTACGAGATTATCTTTCTTTATCTCATTAATAGCCGCTATTGCCGGCGCTAGAGTTAAAGG
>JAKAHQ010000334.1 GCA_021814855.1 Bacteroidota bacterium
TATCTGGCGCTGGAAAGAATCAGCTGAATCGAGTTTCTACAAATCGAATATTGTTACTGACGGGAAGAGCGTATTTGTAGTTTCCAACAATAACGATGTATTCGCCATAGATCTGCTTCTTGGAAAGCTTACTTGGAAATCGAAAAATATAAAGGTGCTTCCCGCGCTTGCCTTATCGAGAGATAAAAAAATTCTTTACGCCTTCACATTCGACAAGCGGGTTCTCTTCTTTTCTGCCGCTGAAGGAGCCGTTGTTAGAGCGGTAAAACTTGAACAACCGTTGGATGAAAAACCGATACCGGTTTTAGAGCGCGAGGGTAAGTTATTTTTTGCACGATCAAACGAATTAGTTGCAATTAACAAAAAATATAAAGAGGAACCGGTATTAAGCTTCAGCAGTTCACCGATTAATTACCTGACTCAAATCACCGATACGAAATTTTTGGTCTCCGATACGAACGGCAGATTTATAATTTTTACTTTGAGGGATAATTGAAAACATTCGAAGGATTTATTTTTGATATCGACGGGACACTTACATCTACAAACGATTTGATATTCGCATCGTTTAACCATGTAGCTGAAAAGTACCTCAACAAAAATTTCAGCAATGAAGAGATAGTCTCGCAGTTCGGGCCTACCGAGGATGTAATTCTTAAAAACTGGATGAACGATAAATACGAGCAAGCCCGTAAAGATTATTTTCATTTTTACACCACACAGCATAACGCCATGGCGGATATTTACCCCGGTATAAAAGAAGTTTTGGAAATGATAAAGTCGCACGGTTACCCGATATCGATATACACAGGGAAAGGCAAGGATTCGGCGGAGATCACATTGGAACAAATCGGCGTTCGTAAATTTTTTGATATGATAGTTACCGGCGACGATGTAGCAAATCACAAACCTTCCCCGGAGGGAATTCAAAAATTTTTAAGCGCTTTTAATCTTACCCCGGCAAAAGTATTAATGATAGGAGACGCCGCGGTCGATGTAATGGCTTCAAAACAAGCGGGTGTAAAAAGCGCTTTGGTACTCTGGGATTCTTACGCAAAAGAAAAATTTGCGCACTTGGATGCGGATTATAAATTTAATTCCGTTGAGGAGTTTGCGGAATTTCTGAAAAAAGTAATTTGACTCAAATCTTCAATGCTAATCAATTAAGCAGGATGTGATGCTGAATCAAAATTTATCTTCTCGCGAGCCAGACCTGAGGATTCTGATAATTTCTTTCGCTCCAGATTTCGAAATGTAAGATATTGCCTTCGAGACTTTCATTAACCGTTCCTAAAAAAGCGCCCGGTTTAATGCGCTCGCCTTCTTTAACCGATATATTACATACATGCCCGTACACCGTTCGATATTCGTCGCGGTGTGTGAGAATAATAACACTGCCGTAACCCGGTATCCAATTGATTGCGGAGACCACTCCTTCCGCTACTGCAAGCACACTTTCTTTTTTATTTCTTACTGAAATATCAATTCCGTAATTAAGTGTAACCGTATTCAGTTTTTCATTGCGGTTTTCCCCAAAGTCGCGGACAATTCTTCCCTCTTTAACGGGCCATCCGAGGCGGCCTTTAAGCTGGCCAAAATTTTCGAAGCCGCTGTAATCGAAATCCTGCACGTATTTTTTATTCGCGGCTTTATTCTCGTAAGCCCTGGTTTTCTTCAACCGCTCGGCTTCAATCAATTTGGCAATAATATTTTTGATTTCAATTTCTGCTTTCCGTTTGCCGGAAATTTCATTGGCAATCATTTTTTTATCGCGTTTCAAGACGGTTAAAAGCTGTTTCTTATCTTCCTCCCGCTTCTTAAGAGAGTTTTGTTCGTCCTGTTTTTGATTGGCAAGATTTTCTTTTTCCGCCCGTTCCTGTTCCAGACTTGCTTTCAAACGGTCGAGAGTATTTTTGTTGTCGCTTAATTGTTTAAGCGCTCTAACGTTTTCTTCCGAGATATACTGCAGGTATTTATATCGTTTAACAGCTTGGTTGAAGGATTCGGCATTAAAAATAAATCGCCACATTGAAAGGCCCCGGTTCTTATAAATCCAAACAACATATTTGGAATATTGCTCTTTCAAATTGGCCATCCGGTTGGATATCGTATTTATTTCAGCTTCGGTTTCCGCAATAGCCTGCTCTTTTTCCTTCTCCTCGCCGAGTAGATTATTAATCAATCTGCTTAAAAGAAGATTTTGCTTATTGATATTTTCGAGGGTCTGAAGAGATTCCATTTCCTTCAGCGATTTATTTTTAAGCTCGTTCTGGAGAGACTGGATATCTTTCTTAAGTTTATCGAGCTCCTTGTTTTTTACACGGATGATATCTGTAGTCTGCGCTCTTAAACCGCAAAGCGCCAGGAGGAATAAGACGAGTATGCTTTTACCAATCGATGACTTTAGCATCATTCGGAATATCTATTGTTAAATTCCCGATTTCAGTATTCACGTCCACTGTACGGTATTCTATTTTTATCTTTTGATTATTCTCTTGCTCATTAAGGTCGATCATGTATGGAATAGGCGTATCCTCGAGGTCATGAAAATCGGAATACTTTGCATTGATCAAATTTTTTCCGCTGAAATCGTTCACATTGTATTCGGTAATGCCGAGATCCTTTTGCCTAATCGTATAAATACTGGATTTAGAGGCAGAGGAATCGTTGTAAGTTAACCTATAAAATTCGTCATTCGATTCGTAATGATCGGGATCGCGGCGTAATTTATCTGTAAGATTAACCGAGCCGGTAAGAACATCGAGCAGTTCGCCGAAAGAAATATTTATTTTCATCACCTGCTTCATGGCAGCGGAGTTTAATTTGCCTTTATAATAATTATTGTTGATCGCATCGTAGAACTGAAAATTTTCCTGCGTTATTAGAGCTGACGCGAGATCAATACCGAATGGTCCGTAAAAGGAAACTTTAATTGAGTCCGGTCTTTTTATCTCTACTTTAAAGCTGCTCTTGGCGTCCATATCGGCGGTTTTAATTGTAATCGATCCGGCGCCTTCCATGGTTTTAATTTTCCTGCGGTTGGCTTCGAGGCGTTTAATTAAACGGTCCGCAGCTATAACCCTTTCTTCCACCATTGGTTTTGAAGGAATGCAACCGTCTATAAATAAAATAGAAAAAACAAAAAGCAGACTTAATACAAGAAAACCTTTTTTCACAATTCACCTTTCGTAATTTTTTGTTTCAGCTCGGAATTATTTTCATCGAGCGACAAAGCTTTTTTCCAATAGTCAACGGCTTTGGATTTATCTCCGAGTTTATAATAAACATCGCCAAGATGCCCAAGTATTGTGGAATTGGATTCTTCCATCGAAGCCGCTTTCTCAATGT
>JAKAHQ010000335.1 GCA_021814855.1 Bacteroidota bacterium
AGACCTTTCTCATCGTCAACAATTAATATTTTTATACCGCGGCTGTTTTTCATAAATTATTCCCGCCGAACGGTTACGATGATATCCGGAAATTAAACAGAAATTATATCAAGTAGCCTTTTCAGCAAAATATGATTCAAGCTTTCTAATTAGTTCGTCAATCATTACCGGCTTATTAAGAATTTCGTCGCACTTAATCCATTCTCTTTCTTCGCCGGTTGAAACATCAAACTTGTACCCGGTTATGTACGCTGCAGATGTAACGACAATAACCGGAATGTTTTTTCCGTAGCTGTCTTTTTTAATCTTATAGCTTAGAACAAAACCGGAATCGTGTTCTTCCATCATCAAATCGATTACTGCCGCATCCGGCTTTTCGGCATTGAAGCGTTCCCAGCCTTCGCTGCTGCTTTCCGCAGTAACTACCGAATAACCGTTAGCTTCAATTTGAACTTTGCTCTGCTCAAGCAAGTCAACATCGTCATCAACTAATAATATTTTTTTCTTCATTTCTGATTGCATCTTCATAGCTCCTTTAATTCAATACTGTCTGTAGGCTTTTCCTTTTCAAAAGTTCATTACCGTCAGACAAACTTATTTTCTCCCGCCTGCTCAATGCCGGAAGCTTTACAACAAATGTTGTCCCTTTTCCTTCTTCACTCCGGAATAAAACGGAACCCTGGTGCATTTTTACTATGCCGTATGAAATTGCAAGCCCAAGCCCAGTTCCTTTTCCTATTTTTTTTGTCGTGAAGAAAGGCGTAAAAACTTTGCCGAAATTTTCTTTTGAAATTCCCGGACCATTATCGCTGATCTCGGTGACAAGAAAATCTTCTTCGTCGCAAAGCCTGATTTCAATTCTCTTTTCGTTTCCATCATCCAATTCTTCCAGCGCTTCGCAAGCATTATTAATGATATTCAAGAACACCTGCTTAAGCTGATCTTCGTCTCCCGATATTTCCGGCGTTCCAACATGTTCGTCAATCTTAAAAATTATATTTCTGAAAAGCGGATTTACTTTCACCGTTTTAATTATGTCTTCAATTAAAAGAAATAAATCAAACTGTGCAACGTTAAGCTTCCCCTGCCTTGCAAAGTTAAGAAGATTCGCCACAATATTCTTGCAGCGGTTTGCCTCAGTCATTATCAACTCAATGTCTTCGGCGCTTTGCTCTTCCGATTGAGCCTTGACAAGCTGCTTCTTCAAAAGAGAAGCGTAAAGAATAATTGTACCGAGAGGATTATTTATTTCATGCGCAACTCCGGCGGCAAGCTGCCCAATTGACGCAAGCTTTTCGGCGGTTCTCAACTGTTCCTGCGTGTTATTCAAATTATCGTAGGCTTTGCCGAGTTCATCAATCAAATACGGAAGACACATTTCGTTCTCGGCAAGGTCCTTCGCAATTGCAACCGCATATTCCCGGCATGTGTTGTAGCCGCATGCGCCGCAGTTAAGCTCGTCCTGAGGTGCAAGCTTGTTTGTCTGCGTAAGAATCTCTTTTATTTTTTCTTCTGACGGGAAAGGTCGCCGCTGGTTCTTTGAAGAAAAGTCTCTCACAAAGTTCAGATTTCTGCTGTTGTAAAGATTGCTCTTCCAGATTTGCTTATCGGCGGAATAAATCTTTTTCTCGATGTAATTGATTACCTTTTCGCGCCTGGCGTAAAAATTCAAATCGGAATCTATCGCCGGTCCGCTGATGCAGCCTTCACAAAAAAGTGCATCCACAAATTTTGCTTTTATCTTATTGCCTGCAATCTCGTCGATAATTTCCGTTACCTTTTGCTTGCCTTCAACAACAATAATTTCTTTATCAAGAATATCACTTGGGATTTTTGAATTCTTAACAAGTCCGCCTGCTAAAGGATAAGCCTTTCCCATGTAAGCATGCGGCGGGTCAAAGTCGGATTCGCCCAATTCATTTAGATCTATTCGCTTTTCTTTCAGCATAGATTTTACTTCGCCGAAAGTTAGAACTGCATCGATTGAATTCCGTACTTCCATTTCCTGGTATTCATGTTTCTTTGCAATGCACGGACCGATGAAAACAATTTTATTGCTGCTGCCTGCGTTTGCTTTCAAGTACCTGGCAACTGCAATCATCGGCGAAACTACTTTGGCAAGATTCGGCACAAGCTCCGGCTGATATTTTTCAACATAATTTACAACCGCCGGACAAGCCGAGCTGATGATGGTTCTATCGTTTTCAGATTCAAATATTTTTAAATATTGATCGCTGATTAAGTCGGCGCCGAAAGCGGTTTCAACCACAACGGAAAATCCAAGTTTTCTAAGTGCTGTTGGTAGTTTCAAATAGTTGTTTGGAAAAGATGCTGCAAAAGACGGCGCCACAACCGCGATGGTTTTTTCTTTCGCCAGCAATTCGTTTTTTACTTTGTCAATTTCACTCGAAATTCTTTTTGCGTTCTGCGAGCAGACTTTAACACAATGCCCGCAAACAATGCATCGCTCGTGAAGAACTACTGCCTGCCCGTTAATTACTTTAATGGCTTTCGCCGGGCATTCGCGGATGCACGAATAGCACCGCTTGCATCTTGCAAGTATCGTGCTGACTATTCCATCGCTCGCAGCATCGTAAATATTTTCTTTTGCTAAATCCATTTTTCTGGGAACTGTTTATGTTCTCCGTTAATTTTAACTCAAGTTCTCTTCAACATATCTTTCCTGTTGAAATACTCCGTATGAAGAATCTCGTGTGACTTATGCGAGTTCGGCTCGATAAAAAATTCTTTGTACAATGTCTTTACTGATTCGTTCTCGTGCGATCTTCGCGCGGTCATACGGCTGTCAATCTGGTAAAGCGCTCTCATTCTCTTCTGAATTTTTTCCGGCTGCTGATGAATCGGCTGACCGCCGCCGTTTATGCAGCCGCCTGGGCATGCCATAACTTCAATAAAATGATATTTCGAAATTCCGTTCTGAACATCGTCAAGAACTTTTTTAACATTTCCGATTCCGTTTACCACGCAGATGTTCAATGTCATTCCGTTAATATCAATCGAAGCCTCTTTAATTCCGCTTGTTCCTCTCACCTCTTCAAACTCTAAATTATCAAGCTCTCTTCCGGAAATTTTGTAATATGCGGTTCTTAGCGCGGCTTCCATTACGCCGCCGCTCGCACCGAATATTGCCGCTGCACCGGTCGATTCACCTAAAGGATTATCAAACTGTCCTTCCGGCAAATCATTGAATTCAATTCCAGCCAACTTGAAAAATCTTACCAGCTCTCTCGTTGTTAACACAGCATCTACATCAGGTAAATTGTTTTCGTTAAGCTCCACTCTATCTGATTCATATTTCTTAACTGTGCACGGCATAATCGAAACA
>JAKAHQ010000336.1 GCA_021814855.1 Bacteroidota bacterium
CTTGCCAAGAGGCGAGGAATCGAGCGCGAGCTTTTCCAAATTGTTAATTGCAATAAGCGTGTGTTCATCTGCCGCGTAACAATGATAAACTCCCGGCTGAAAAAATCCGTTGAGATCTTTGAACTCCGGCAGGAAAGCGCTGAGCACGCCAAGTTCATTCAACACGGCTAAATTGCTTCCTACATTTTTCGGAAGTCGTAAAATTTCTCTAAAAAAAACCGATGATTGCGGTTCCACAGTTTGAGTGGCTTCAAGATCAACAACGGCTTCAATTATTGTCGATCGAAGCTGTTCATCGAAATGCGCGTCATGAAGTCCGCGGTAGTAAAACGCGCGGAGTATCACCGAAAGCGTCATCGGCGAATCGGTTGCTTTTGCAATTACATTGCCGGTTAATTTATAGTCCTCATCAAGATTTATGGAAAGAAAATTACTGAGCGGCGGAGTCATCTCTTCGTAAAACCGCTGCATCATTGTGTGCGTAAAACGTTTTATAATATTGGCAGACTCAAAATACTTGCGCATGTAACTGTGCCAGCCCTCGGTGCCGAAACCGTGAACAGCAGCAATTTTTTCCTGGTAGCTGAATTCGAGCCGGTCGTTTTTATGCCCGCTCAGCAGATGAAGATGATTGCGCGTATGAAGAACGTAGCGATAACTTTCCTGCAGCCGCGCAATTGCCCGCGGCACTAAAACTTTATCGCGCTTTAGAAAAGTCAAAAAGTATTGAGTCTGCGTTATTTCTTCCTGCGATGTAAGAAGAAGATTATTTTTCAACGAATAAATCCATTCAACCATCTGAAGATCCCGAAGGCCGCCGGCGGTATACTTAACATTTGGTTCGAGCACCTTGGCGGATTCTCCGTACTTTTCATAACGGAGATAAAGATCGTCGTAGTATTGAAGAATCAGTTTCCGTTTGTTCTTTTCGGAAAGAGGAGCTAAAACTTTTCCGTTCCATTCGTTGTATATTTTTTCATTCCCAAAAATGTATCGGGTCTCAAAGAATTGGGTAAATGCCTCGATATCTTCTTCAAGGAATCTTTTAATATCCGAAAAATCGCGCACCGTATGAGAGACTTCTATGCCGGAATCCCACAGCATTGTAACGCAGTCTTTTATTGTCTGCTCGTTTCCCTGCACCTTATCGAATATGAACATCATATCGATATCGGAATACGGGGAAAGCTCTCTGCGACTGAAACTACCGACTGAGGCAACTGCACATTTAAGTTTCATATTCTTAAGAACGAGTTGAATATATTCTTCAACCAGCACACTCCACTTAACGCAGAACTTAAACGGATCTTTCAGAATTTCTTCGTCATGAAAAATTCTGTCGCGATCGGCAAAAAACTGCTCTTTTATTTTTAGGGATTCTTCAATCATATACAATTAATAGTAGGGGCGAGGAAATCTCGCCCCAATAATACCACATTGTTCAATTGTAGTTACAATTTAGCAAAACGAGCCTGGAAAAACCGTAAATGTTTCGGCTCGTATACCATTTTTAATCCTTTGATTTTCTTTCTTTCGCTGAATACTTCCGCAACGGATTCAACCATCACATCAATATGTGCTTGAGTATATACACGTCTCGGGAATGTTAAGCGCACAAGTTCGAGTCTTGGATAACGATTCTTCCCGGTTTGAGGATCCCGCCCGGCAGATACTATGCCGCGTTCCATTCCGCGCACACCGCTGTCAAGATAAATTTCAGAAGCTAAAGTTTGTGACGGGAAGAAATCCTGTTTCAAATGAGGTAAGAATTTTTTTGCGTCAAGAAATATAGCATGACCACCAAACGGATAAACCAGCGGTATATTGTATTTCTCAAGCTGTTTGCCGCAGTATTCAACCTGGCCTATTCTCGCTTTAATGTTGTCGAACTCAACCATTTCTTCTATTCCGCGTGCCATAGCTTCCATATCTCGGCCGGCTAAACCGCCGTATGTATGAAGTCCTTCATAAACAACAACCATGTTTCTTGCTTCTTCGTAAACATGTTTGTTTCTTGTTGCCAAAAATCCTCCGATGTTAACCATCAAGTCTTTCTTTGCGCTTACCCACAAGCCGTCGAAGTATGAACACATTTCTTTAAGAATAGAAGCAATGGTTTTATTAGCGTAACCTTTCTCGCGAACTTTAATGAAGTATGCGTTTTCTGTCGCGCGGGTAGCATCGAACCAAAGCTTAATGCCGTGTTTTTGAGTAAGCTTGTAAATCTCTTTTAAGTTTGCCATCGAGAACGGCTGACCGCCGGCCATGTTAACCGGTCCGGCCATGCTGACGTACGGAATTTTTTTAGCGCCGACTTTTTTAATCAGGTCGCCGAGTTTTTGTGGATCGATATTGCCTTTGAAAGGATGGGGATTCTGAGCGTCGTGAGCTTCATCTATTATAACGTCTACAAATTTTCCGCCAGCCATTTCCTGGTGCTCGCGAGTGGTTGTAAAATACATGTTGCCGGGAATGTAATCGCCAGGGGTAATCATAATTTTGGAAATTATATGTTCAGCAGCTCTTCCTTGATGAGTAGGAACAAAGAAAGGCATGCCGTAATACTTTTTAATGTTGTCCCAAAGATGATAGAAGTTTTCGCTGCCGGCGTAGGCCTCATCGCCGAGCATCATTCCGGCCCACTGGTAATCGCTCATTGCGTTGGTGCCGCTGTCTGTGAGCAAGTCGATATAAACGTCCCGAGATTTTAAAAGAAAAGTATTATAACCTGCTTCTTTTGCTGCTTTCTGACGGTATTCTCTTGTCGTCATTCTAATGGGCTCAACCATTTTTATTTTAAATGGTTCGGCCCAGCTTCTTTTAATTACTTTTTTTGCCATGTCTTCTCCAAAAAAATTAATTACTAATAATTAGTTAATTAGAATTAAGCTGGGAATTCATGTTCCGTCAGACAAATTTTTTCTTCAATTTTTTCCTTCTCTGCTCGGCAATTATCTCCGATGAAATTCCGCCGCGCGTGTTAAACTTAGCGGTAATTTTTATATAGCGCGGTTTCATCACTTTGTCCAGGTCGTTTAATATCTTGTTGGTTACCGCCTCAAAGAATATTCCATCGTTGCGGTAAGACTGCAAATAAAATTTGTAGCTCTTTAACTCGACGCAGATTTTTTCCGGTATGTATTCGAGAATGATAGTGGCAAAATCGGGCTGACCGGTCTTAGGGCAAAGCGATGTAAACTCCGGCGCGTAATGTATTATTGTATAATCCCTCTCCGGGTTAGGATTGGGAAATGTTTCGAGAAGTTTAGTTTTATCTTTCATGAATAATTCTCACTAATATTTTATATCTACAAAATACTTGATAAGTCTATAAACGTTCAAA
>JAKAHQ010000337.1 GCA_021814855.1 Bacteroidota bacterium
TCAAATACACCAAGAAAAAATACGGTGAAGGCAGAAGAGTTTTTAAGATGGCCCCAATTCATCATCACTTTGAACAATTGAATTGGGCAGAGCCGAAGATTGTAATTCGATTTTATATAATCACAATAATTCTAACAATTATAAGTCTCGCGTCGTTTAAGATTAGGTAATGGATATAACCGGAAAGAAAATATCGATCATTGGAGCAGTCCGAAGCGGTCTAGGCGCTGCAAAGCTTGCGAAGAAAATGCGAGCTGTTCCATTTGTAAGCGACAGCGGTTCCAAAGAAAAATTGCTTGCATCCATTGCGGTACTTGAACATAATGGAATTGATTATGAATACGGAGGGCATTCAGATGAAATTTATAATTCTGATTTTATTATTACTAGTCCCGGCGTTCCAACAAATTCTACGGTACTACAAAAAGCAGTCGGACTCGGTAAAAAAATTATAAGTGAAGTTGAGTTTGCATCTTGGTTCTGTAAAGGGAAAATAATTTCAATTACCGGAACAAACGGCAAGACTACCACAACCTCATTGATGGAATACACTTTGAACGAATGCGGATTAAAGTGCTACGCTGCCGGTAATATCGGTCACGCATTTTCGGAAATCGTTTTGGATGTAAAAGAAAATGAATTTGTAGCTCTTGAAACATCAAGTTTCCAGCTTGATTTCATCGATACATTCAAGCCGATGTTCTCTATTATTTTGAATATTACTCCGGATCATCTTGATAGATATAACAACAGCTTTGATGAATATGCAGCATCGAAAATTAAGATTACTCAAAACCAAACCGAGGAAGATTTCTTTATTTATAATGCCGATGATCAGAATATTAAAAATCATTTGAAGAATAAAAATTTCCCCAAACTTGCCTTCTCGTTAAAAAGTGAAGTACCAGCCGGCGCTTTTTGCAAAGAAGGCAAGTTGTTCTTTTCATGGTTCGGTAAAGTGAATGAGATTTGCCCGGTATCGGATTTATTCATTAAAGGTGAGCACAATGTTGCCAACGCACTGGCGGTTCTAATCGTAGCAAAAACATTAAATCTACCGAATCAAAAAATCCGTGATGCGTTTTCATCATTCAAAGGTGTTGAACATAGAATCGAATTTGTACGCGAATTAAACGGAGTTGAATATTATAACGACTCCAAGGCAACCAATGTTGATTCCGTTTGGTACGCGTTGAGAAGTTTTCAGAAACCGATCTACCTTATTCTCGGCGGAAAAGATAAAGGAAACAATTACGACCAGATTCGTGAACTGGTGCAGAACAACGTTAAAAAAATTTATGCCATAGGTTCATCCGCGCAAAAGGTGTATGACTATTTCGAAAAGATTGTTGCGACGGAAATAAAAAATTCTCTTGAAAGCTGCGTAACAGCGGCGCAAAAAGAAGCCGGAGCCGGTTCGGTTTTGTTGCTTTCACCGGCATGCGCAAGCTTCGATATGTTTGATAATTACGAACACCGCGGAAAAGTTTTTAAAGAAGCGGTAAATAAACTTTAGTTGAAAGGTATTAACCGTAAGAATGAACAAATACGTTAAAACATTGATAGTGCTTGTCGCAATTTTGATTTCTCTGGGAATCATATTGGTGTTTACCGCGAGCGGCACTTACAGCTTGATGCGTTTTAACAATTTGTATTTCCTATTCAAATCGCATCTGTGGAAAGTAATTTTTGCAATTGCAGTAATGGTAGCTTGTTCGTTTTTGCGGTACGAAAACTACAGAACGCACAGCAAGAAACTTATGTTCTTCATTATCGGAGTACTCATTATAACTTTTATTATAGCGCCGAAGGTTAAAGGCGCCTCGCGCTGGATTGGTTACGGTTCATTTCAATTCCAGCCGTCCGAAGCAGCCAAGATTTTTTTGATTATGCACCTTTCTATGATGATAGAACGTATGGGCGACAAACTGAAAGATTTTAAAAACGGTTTCATTTACCCGTTAATCTGGGTTGGAATTGTTGCCGGGCTTGTTCTCATTCAACCGAATGTAAGCACAAGCTTAATAATAATTATGACGTCGCTGACAATATTATTCGTAGGCGGCGCAAGACCAAAACACATATTCGGAATAATTGCAACCGGCGGTGCCGCTTTAGGCATGGTAATAATGCTGTTCCATCATGCCCGCGAAAGAGTAATTACGTTCATAAGCAGTCTTGTAAACGGCGGCGATATAAATATTCAAGTTAAGCAGGCAAAAATTGCGCTAGGCAGCGGCGGTTTATTAGGCGTTGGTCTCGGTCACAGCCGTCAAAGCGATTTGTTTCTTCCCGAATCATACGGCGATTTTATTTTTTCGATACTCGGTGAGGAGACAGGATTCATCGGCGCTATCGTTGTGCTGTTACTGTACTTGGCATTGTTCGGCATTTGTCTTGTAATTGCAAAGAAAGCGCAGGATAGATTCGGTCAGCTGCTTGTTCTCGGATTAGGATTCAACGTGATTATTAGCGCATTCATAAACGCGGGAGTTGTAACCGGGCTGTTACCAACAACCGGCATCACGCTTCCGTTTGTAAGCTTCGGCGGAACATCGATAATTATTTTTGCTGCGTCGATGGGAATAATTGTAAACGTAGGAAGACAAACTGTAAGAACAACTGAATTGAAAATAGCACAAATATAATGACGAGTAAAACCCCATATCGTTTTTTATTTGCCGGCGGCGGAACAGGCGGGCATCTTTATCCCGCATTAGCTGTTGCACAGCAAATTCGATTGATGAAACCCGAATCTGAAATTTTATTCGTCGGCGCTAAAAATAAAATCGAATCGAAAGTTGTGCCGGATTACGGATTTAATTTTAAGTCGATTTGGATCAGCGGATTTTCACGCAAGCTTAACATGAGTAATGTTTTATTTCCGTTGAAAGTGCTTGTATCGGCAATTCAATCTTTTACAATTAGTTTCGGATATAAGCCGAGAGTTGCAATAGGCAGCGGCGCTTATGTTTCCGGTCCGGTTATTTGGTCTGCTTCGGTACTTGGCGCAAAAATAATTTTACTGGAACAGAACAGTTATCCGGGTGTGACGAATCGTCTGCTCGAAAAGAGAGCTAACGAAATTCATATAACATTTGAAGAATCAAAAAAATATTTCAGGCAGGAATCGAAACTAATTTTATCCGGCAACCCGATAAGAATAAATCTTAATCTTTGCGATAAAGCAGAAGCAAAGAAAATTTTTGGATTGGATGAATCAAAGAAAACTTTGTTGATAATCGGCGGAAGCGGCGGTGCAGGATCAATCAATAATGTAATCGCAAAAAATATTGATGCTTTAACTGAAGCAGAAATCCAGGTGCTGTGGCA
>JAKAHQ010000338.1 GCA_021814855.1 Bacteroidota bacterium
AAGTTCGACTCTTTCAACAAAAGGAAATTCCTGGAACCAGCTTCCGTTGAAGAGTGGTTTCAATCCGTATGTTTCAAACTCATTTTTTATATAATCCCCGGCAATTCTTTCTTCAGGGCTTCCGGTTAACCTTCCTTTCAATTCATCCGACGCTAAGAAGTAAATATTCGCTTTAATTTCATCGGCTGTAATTTCCGAATTGTGAATTTTATTTTGCGCATTCAGAGAAAATGCTGCAAAGAGAATCAAAAGAAAAAATTGTTTCTTCATGAATTCCTCGATGATTAATGTGTTTTGTGGGGCAAAATAATATTATTCGGGCACATGAACCAAGAAATATTCCTTGGCCGTCTTTCCGATTTCCGATGCTTGTTTTTTGGTCAGGTGAAGGTCCGATTCGTTTTCATCATGAGCGCCGGCTTCAATTATAGCAAGATCAGAATCTTTGGCGTATTTAACGAGTGATTCGCAATAAGCCGTATCTCCGCCGTAGCAAATCGATTTACCGTCGTAAATAAATTTAAATCCGAGCGAAGGAATTACAATCGAAGATTGTCCATCCTCCCCTGGTTCCCTGTGGTTAACTTTGAATGGTTTAATTAAAACGGAATCGCGTTTGAAGCTTGTTGATTTTTCAATCGGCTTTAAGTTGATTTTGTAAGAAAGTTCTTTCCCGTAAACTTTATTGAATGCCCGGTATATACTTTCAATTTCCAGGCAACCTTTAGGGTAATAAATATTCATCGGGCTTTTCTTCTTCAGTACAGAGAGATAGGTAAGAAGCGCCCATACACCGCCGACATGATCGTGATGGCCGTGACTGATAAATATATCCGAAATTTTTAGGATAGTTACAGCTCCAACATCTTTGTTGAGATCGCGCAGAATGCCGTCGCCGGGATCAACTACAAATGTTGCTTTGTCCGTTGTGATTAAAATTCCCGTAGCTACATTAGGAATAGAAGCGTAAATCTTTATAAAAAAATCTTCTTTACGCCAGATGAGAGGGTACTTTGGATGCTCGATGTTTTTCATTTATCGAATCACAATTTGTGCAACAATTCCGCCAATTAAAAAGGCAGTAATCCATGTTCCGGTCCAGACCATCATTCCTTCTTTCCATCCGCGTTCTTTGAGCATAACAACGAATGATGCTATGCATGGAACGAAAAGAGTGATTGTAATTATAGCTACAGTTTTTTGCATTACGGTAAGACTCATATGGAATAAACCCGCCGCGCCGAAATCTCTTCTTACCATTCCCATAACAAATGCGTTGGCTGCCTCCTTGGGAAGTTTAAGCCAGTGAATTGTGAACGGCGCTATTATATCCTGCCATACTTTAAGTAATCCGGTGACCTGCAGCAGTCCTACGGCAAGAGCGCCGACAAAGAACCATAAACTAGCTTCTTTCATAAATCCAACGCTTCTGAAAAAAGTTTTCTTGAATACATTATCCATGCGCGGTAATCTTACCATCGGCAAATCTATTAGGAGTGGAGAACTTTCTCCCGGAAGCATTTTATTTAAAAACGTGGATAACATTATAAGCACAGTTCCAATAACGGTAAGATAAAGAACAATTGGGCCTAAACCCGCACCGCTTAGCAGAGCTGCAATAACCGCAAGTTGTGCGGAACATGGAATTACAAATTGTAAAATAGCAGTAACAATAGATTTCTCTCTCTCCGTGCCAAGCAATCGCGTTGTGATATTTGCCATCGTGATACAGCCGAAGCCAAGCATAATAGGAATTACCGCGCGGCCGTTTAATCCAATTTTGTTAAACGAACGATCGAGCATAGTAGCTAAGCGCGGTAAGTAACCGCTATCTTCAAGCAGAGCCATAATAAAATAAAATCCTATAACGAGAGGAAGAAGCAGGCATAATAAATAAGTGGTTGTCATAGTTATCACGCCGAATTCCCCGAACAATATTTGCGCAACAGGATTTTTAAATTGAAATTCAATGCGGGCGTTAGGATCGTTAACGTAACCGTCCGCTTCTTTTTTAAGCTGCGGGTTTTGTTTGATGCCTAAAGGGAAGTCGAATACTTTTTTGTTAACCGGGTTCCCGTTCGCGTCGGTGAGTTCAACATCAATGGATACTGGCGTAAACTCGCCCACAAAAGTTTTTACGTTATACTCGAATAATTCCTTGCCAATTTTATTTTCCGTGAAATTAACCACCCGTTGGGAAATAAAATCACCGATGAATAAGTAGACAAGCATCAGCATTACAAATAAAATCGGAATTCCGGTTTTAGGATTTAAGGAATATCTACCGAGCAAATTGAAGATCTCGCCTTTCTTAGTGTCCTCGTATTCTACAGCGTCGACGATTTCATTCACCCGGTTTCTTCTGCCTATATAAATCCTCTCACGGTCATCGGCTGTCCCGCCCTTAATATTAAATCTTTCCGCTATGGATTCGTCGCCTTCAAGAATTAAAAGCCGTTCACCTTGGGATATTCCGTCATCGGCGATATGTCCCAGTACATTTTTTATGTCGCCGTCAATATTACCTGCACGCGCTCTTTCGATAGCATAATCAATTTTATCAAAACCCTCTTTTGTAACGGCAGTAGTTGGAATTACTTCGACTCCGAGAAGTTCCGATAATTTTTCAACATCAACTTTGATTTTTCTTTTTTTCAGTTCGTCGCTGAAGTTCATCAGGACAGAAACTTTTTTACCCATGTCTATCAACTGGAGCGTAAGAAAGAGATCGCGATCGAGATTCAGAGCATTTACAACATTTAGGATAATATCGGCGGAAAGAATTATATCTCTTGCAACACGTTCCTCATCGTTAAACGAGCCGACGCCGTATATGCCCGGAGTATCAAAAACTTCTTTCGCTTTATAATTACATTTGGTAAGCGATACTGTAGTCCCGGGAAAATTAGAAACATCTACATACATTCCGCTCAGGTGATTAAAGAAGCACGATTTGCCTACATTGGGATTTCCGACCAACACAATACGCTGATCATTTTGGTTGTTTGATATTTTATTTTCTTTTACAAGAAGAGAAGATTCCAGTTCTTTCTCTATGCCGAGTATACTATCTGCTTTCATAACAAGCTTTCATTGAACAATTACTTTTATTTTTTTCGCGAGGTCAAAGCCAAGCGCAATTTCCTGACGGTTCTTTTGAACAACAACTGTACCCCCCGGAAGCCGCTCGATACATTTAAGAGTATCACCTTCTACAATCCCAAATCTTATCAACTGCGATTTTATATTTCCGTCGGGCAGTTTTACAACTTTAACGGGTTTTCCTTTTTTAGCTTTATCGAGAGTAACGTTATTCATTTTTATTATGCGA
>JAKAHQ010000339.1 GCA_021814855.1 Bacteroidota bacterium
TTGTTGACAAGTATTAAGGAATCGATGGAAACTTCGCGAAGGTCAAGTCCTTTACCGGCGCCAAAATTTGAAGTGCTCAGAGCGCCCATATTGGCAAAAATCGTATTAGTTATCTTAACAACTTTTGCGGCGCTGCCGGTTCTAATATGCTGACCGTTAATGTTGGTTAGAAGGCAATGATCGATATAAATGGATGATCCTTCTTTACTTGTGTTAATTAATCCGCCCTGAACATTATTAAAGTTTGTATCCACGGGTTCGAAATAACCTGAAACAGCAATGTTGGTCATTTCCAAATTTCCGCCTTGCAAAACAAATAAGTTTCCCGGAGGTCTTTGAGGATTGGAACCGGTTCCGGTCGGGTACTGATAAATAATAGGCATATCGCCGTTTGCCTTCAAACGTACCGTTTGTCCCGCCATTACGTTAAAAATTTCGGTATTAAGGTACAGCCCGCCGCTCTGCAGCATGTAAACACGATCGGCAGGAATGCCGTGGTATTGAGCAGTATCTGCCTTTATCTGCGCAACCAGATAAGATGCCGCTGTACCGTCATACGGAACGAGCACTCGTATACTCTGCCCATACGTATACGAAGCTAACAGCAAAAGGATAAACAGAAGAGAAAAGTTTTTCTTACATATCATGATGCCTCCTTATTAGTTATTGATGGAATTTATTTCCTCTAACTATTGAAATCATTTTTTTATTCTTGGAGCTCCAGTCAATCATTCTGAAAAATCAGTTACAAAGAAATCTTTACTCCAAAGTCCGCAGTTACTCCGTAACGTTCGCTCGTATTCAAAATCTTATATCCGTTAGCCCTGTTATATAAAGAAGTCTCTTCTTTAATATTTGTCAGGTTGCTTACATTCAGCAATGCTGAAATATTTTCGCTGAATTGCTGTTTCAAGGCAAGGTCAAGTCTTGTGTAACCGTCAACAACTATATCCCCTCTTCCGCTTGGTGTAAAGGAACGGTTGTATTCCGATTGGTGGAATAAAGAAACGCGAACAGAAAATCCTCCGATGTCGTATCCCAGAGAAATATTACCGTAAAACTTCGGTTGATCTTCCAATTCCTGTTTCACTTGAACCGGTCTGTCTTCATAACGGTAGAACGGGAACGGTATTCCCGGTAAATAATATTTAACCGTGTCCGTCTTTGCCGCAATAAGCCAGGTCTCCGATCTTACTATTGATGCATTATAACTGAGAACAAAATTTCTTAACCATCCCGGCAAGAAAGTAAAATTTATTTGATGTTCGAATTCAAAACCCCAAACCTTGGAATCCTTTGGCGAATTGTAAGGAACTGTTAAAGCATAAGTACCGCTTTGATTTGTTTTCCATTGGAGGCCTAAGCTTTCAATCATTGTATTGCCGGAAGTATTCAGGCCGTTCAGCATGTGGTACATATCTTTAATTTGTTTATAGAATGCGGAAACGGAAATTAGGCCAATGTCGTTACCGTAGAATGAAGTATTAATTTCAAAATTCCACGCCTGGGCGGTTTTTAACAATGGATTACCAAGGTAAAGTTGCTTAGTCGAGCTTACATCGGCAGGACGCCAGCCGAAATATGTATTTAGTCTCATATTAAAGTCTGGTCGGGCTAAGGCCTTATACGCTGCAAGGCGAATATTCATAAAGTCAGTTGCTTTAATATTCAATTGGAAATTTGGTAAGTAAATTGTTTCTTTATGAGTTGCCGATGTATCCTTTGTTATACCGGTCGGCGCAGGGAATCCGCCGATTTGATCAGGAGAATATTTCGAATTGTAAAGGTTGTCTTCGCTCTCTATTCTCAATCCCGCGATGAAAATAATATCCTGACCGATATTCAAAGTATTCATTATGTATCCGGCAGTTACTCTTTCTGTGATGTCATACAGATTTGCCTGCTCTGTTGGATCATCATAATACTCAGGAGTCTTGCCGGACTTATCGATGCCGTTTTTATTAAGATCCCACCACTGACGCAGTTTGTCCCGATTTATCAACGGGTACAAGGTATACATATTATATAGCTCTCGCGATTGGGGAGGATTATCCAAAAACTCGGAGAAAGCAAGAGTATTGTTTAATGGATTTTGTAAATATCTTTGGTAGAAAGCGTCGAATAATGAACCGCTTAAATTCTTCGGTTGAATAGAGCCGTCGGACATTCTTTGGTATGGCTGCCAATAACCCAGATAGTAAGGAGAATATAAATTGCTGGAATTATTTGTTCTGTTAACAGATTTATACTTGCCGCCCGCTTTCAATTCGCCGGAGACTTGTTCGGTTAACAAATACTTTTTGGAAATGTTTAAAAACGCCGTTTTCTCTTTATCAAGATTCCTTTGACCTCGATAATACGCACTGTACAATGAAGCTGCATTGAAATTATTATATGCGTACGGAATTAATAACTCGGGATTCGATTTTAATTGCGGTGTAACCTTCATGCCGGAAACGCCAAGATTGGACGGCTCAAGAAAATCAAGTTCGTAATCGTAAAGATAATCTGCAGTGGACTGGGCAAACGATAACCCCCATGTTTCCGTCAAATCGAAAAGGTTGTTGCTTCCGGTCAAAGAACTGTTAAAAGTTTGTATCCGCTGTTCTCTATCTCTAAATGTGTAGGTTACTGCACCGCCCGTTCCGCCGCCGGCCGGGTAATCACGTGAATGTAATATATAGTCTCTATCTGTAGAATTATAAACATTGTTGAACTTTATATTTCCGCCGTCTGGAGTGTTAAAATCCAAAAGGAGGCTTCCGCCGTTTCTTGTTCTAACTTCATCGGTAAATTCAAGCGTAATATCATTGATAGCATAATTGGTTTGATTATTTATCGTTTGATCATAAGCAAGGTTATAACTTTCGCTGCTTCTAATTTTCCTTTCAAAATTTGCATTTGCTTGAACGCCGAGTACGTCGTCAAAGAAACGCTCGCCGTACCTAAACGAAAAATCATACTGTTTAAATGATTTCATCAATCCGTTATAATTTCCTTTCAGAACGGCACTGAGTTCCCGCATTGAAGGCGCTTTTTTAGTTACAAGATTTACACTACCGGCAATTGCGTCGGCGTCTTTATCCGGAGTGAGTGCTTTATATAATTCGATACCTGCAAGCGAACTTTGCGAGATTGTACTTAGATCGAGTCCTCTATCTGCCTCATCGGTAGACGCTATTTGAATACCGTCTATTGTAACAGTAGTATACTTGTCGCTCAGACCGCGTAAAATAACTTTGTTTGCCTCACCGCCAGATCTCAAGATGGAAACACCGGGTAAGCGGCCAATTGCCTCAGCAGCATTTACATCCGGTAATTC
>JAKAHQ010000340.1 GCA_021814855.1 Bacteroidota bacterium
GCTCTGTTAATTTTGAAACATATAAAGGCGAAGCCGAAATTAGGTTCGATAAATTAACTGGCGATTCAAAATTCGGAACCTATAAGGGAGACATTGCGGTGTCGATTCCCAAAAGTTCGGCGTTCACTTTTCGTTCCGACTTCGGCAAGCGAGTCGATTTCGAAAACGGATTTGATATTAAAAGGGAATCTTACGGTAAGAAAAGCAAGAGCTATAATTTTAGCGGAGACGTAAATGGCGGCGGACCAAAGATTAAAATCTCCAGCGAGAAAGGAAATATAAAGCTGCGGGCAAGATAGAACGTTGAAATAGATCGTCGCCTTTTTGTAGAAATAAATTTCCCGGCAACAATACAAAAGCCGGGAAATTGTGTTACATTAAATGTGCTTTTTACCGGAGTTGCCGAATGAAAGCTCCACTTTACATTTATTTATCTGCAATATTTTTTTTCTTCTTAACAGCCGAAGTATATACTCAATCCGGCACGGATCCATCATTGTCTCTTCCGCAGGAAATAGATAACTGGAAAGCCGCTTCACAGCGCACTTTCAGCGATTCCACTTTGTACGATTATATCGACGGGGGCGCCGAATTGTTTTTGAGTTTTGGATTTGAAAAAGTTTACAACAGGATTTACTCGCGGCAAAATCAACCCGATCTTCTCGTGGATATCTTTTATATGAATACTTCGTACGATTCTTTCGGTGCGTTCACTCATACATCCGGAAAGATAGGCAAAGAATTCGGCGCTCAAAGCCAGCTTACTCAAGGCGCAATAGTTTTTTGGAAAAGCAATTTTTACGTCTCCATTTTTGCCAATCCCGAAACGGAAGAATCGAAATCCGTTTTACCAAAGCTCGCGTCGTCTATGGACGAATCAATTAAGGGCGAAAGTGTTTTACCGGAGGTGTTAAACTATTTGCCGGAAAATATTATCGACCGCGAGAGCATCCGTTACTTTAGGCATTATATCTGGCTTAATTCCTATTATCCAATTTCCAACAAGAATATTCTAAACATTAATCAGAACACACATGCAGTCTTAGCAAGAGCCGGTTTGGGTGAAGACGTGCCGGTACTTCTTCTAATCGAATACCCTTCTGTCAAAGAAGTTGTCGAAGCAAAAGAAAAATTTGTGATTGAATTTGATAACGGCTTCATAAATAAATCAGCTCTGTTGCATAATGATAGGTGGGCTGGATGTAAAATTGCAAGCAAATTCTTTGTTGGCGTATTTAATTGTGAAAGCAAACAGGCGGCAACGGATTTGATGGTGTTGACGATAAAAAATATAGAGAGCAGGCAAATCGACAATAAATAAGCGGTGAAGAAAATGTCCAAAGGAGATTTAACGAGAAGAGAGTTTATTAAAGCGGGAGCTGCGGCGGCTTCCGGAAGTATGCTGCTGTCGCTTTATCCGGCGTCATTGTTTGCGCAATTGGGAAAAGTAAAAGTCGTTTTAATCCGCGATGAAAATGTTTTGGAAAAGAATAACAAACCCAAACCGGAAGTGTTACAAAGAATGCTGGACGACGCCGTAAAAAATTTATTCGGCGTTAACGATATTTCCTCTGCGTGGAAAAAAATTATAAAGCCGTCGGATATAGTGGGAATTAAGACCAATGTTTGGAATTATTTGTCTACACCCGCCGAATTGGAAACCGCTATAAAGAAAAGAGTTCTGGAAGCCGGCGTGATCGAAGACAACATTAGCATCGACGACAGGGGCGTTCGTACTAATCCTGTTTTTAAAAAAGCTACTGCTCTAATTAATACTAGACCAATGAGAACGCATTACTGGTCCGGCGTAGGCACTTGCTTAAAAAATTACATTATGTTTGCCGAACGGCCTTCCGATTATCACCCGGATTCGTGCGCCGATCTTGCGGCAATCTGGAAACTTCCGCAAATAAAAGGAAAGACACGTTTGAATATTCTTGTGATGCTGACCCCGCTGTTTCATAGCGTAGGCCCGCACGGGTTCAGCCCGGAATATCAGTGGCGTTACAACGGTTTGATAGTTGGAGTCGATCCGGTTGCAGTTGATGCAGTCGGCTTAAAAATTATCGAGGCAAAGAGAAGAGAGTTTTTCAAAGGCAACAGGCCGCTCGATCCTCCCGCCAAGCACATCGAGCTCGCGGACACGCGCCATCATCTTGGAACTGCCGATATGAATAAAATAGACTTAGTTAAACTCGGCTGGAAAGAGGGAATTCTAATTTGAATTTTCTGTGCAGTTATAATTAGGCGGACATCAGTTCCGCCTCTATCATTTGGCGCACTGCTTATTCATTCTCAAATCAAATCATTTTATGCAGGTACAAGTGAAAATTTAGTTTTATTTTCGCACTGAACTTTTGGAGCGTGTGAGATAATTTTTTTCAGAAATAGTCTCGCGTACAGATTTGATTCGAAACCAAGTTCGGAGTTACGCTAAATTTTCACACATGCTCTTTACGCAATAACGTTGTAATCACGGAGATTTAATGAAAAGAATTTTATCTATAATACTAGCGGCAGCGCTGCTTTATTCCTGTTCGGCGCAGAAAGAGACGGAAAAACCAAAAGAAGAAGCCAAGCAGCCGCCGGTTATAATTGAAAAAAAGAAAAGAACAATAGATTTTGAAATTGATATGCAGCATTCAGGCACGGCTTCTTCGCTAAGAGGAATTTCCGTGGTTGATTCTTTAACCGCCTGGGCTACCGGCAATAAAGGCGCGGTGCTGCATACAACAGACGGCGGAAAAACATGGATCGAAAGCAAGGTTAAGGGATTTGAGACCTTAGACTATCGTGATGTTCAAGCGTTTGATAAAAACACCGCGTTGATAATGAGCGTTGACGCGCCCGCGTTTTTCTTTAAGACAACCGACGGCGGAAGAACCTGGAAACGCAAATACATGAACCGTGACCCGAAGATATTTTTCGACGGACTCGCTTTCCGGGATGAAGATAACGGAATTGCGTTCAGCGATCCGATAGAGGGAAAATTTTACATTGTTGCTACCAAAGACGGCGGCAATTCCTGGAATCAAATTTCTAAAATGAACATACCGGCGGCATTGAAAAACGAAGGCGGTTTTGCCGCCAGCGGAACCGCCATTACTGTTGCCGGAAAAGATTATGTATGGTTCGGAACAGGCGGAAGCGACAGGGCAAGAATATTTTATTCGGAAGACGGTGGTGAAAATTGGCGAGCATCCGATGTTCCGGTTAAATGCGGAAACGCTTCTTCGGGAATTTTTTCAATCGCATTCAAAGACGAGCTTAACGGCGTTGCCGTCGGCGGCGATTATAAAAAAGATAAAGACGCTGCACGC
>JAKAHQ010000341.1 GCA_021814855.1 Bacteroidota bacterium
GATAAAAATATCGAGCGGTTAAATAATTCCGCAAGAAGATTATGTATGCCCGAAGTCGATTCCGAATTACTGTTGAATCAGATGATCGAACTTGTGAAACTCGATAAGGACTGGATTCCAAAGCGTCCCGGCTATTCTTTATATATTAGACCTTTCATGATTTCCACCGAAGCGTGTTTCGGCGTTCGTCCTGCCGATGAATTTAAATTGATGATAATTTTAAGTCCCGTTGGGCCGTACTATCCCGAAGGATTCAAGCCTGTTCCGATTATGGTTGTAGATAAATACGTCCGTGCCGTGCGCAGGGGTACCGGTGAGGCAAAAGCCGCCGGAAATTACGCCGCAAGTTTAATCGGCCAGGACGAGGCAAAGCACGAGGGTTTTACACAAGTGTTATGGCTTGATGCTATTGAACAAAAATATATTGAGGAAGTTGGAGCGATGAATATATTTGTTCGATTTAAAGACGAGGTAGCTACTCCAAACCTTAGCGGTTCTATTCTTCCAGGAGTTACAAGAAATTCTGTTATTCAAATTTTGCGCGACTGGGGTTACAATATAAACGAACGCCCGATATCTATTCACGAAATGGTTGATGCCTACGGTAAAGGTGAATTACTCGAAGTCTTTGGCACCGGTACCGCTGCGGTTATTTCATCCGTAAATAAATTAAGGTATCACGATCAATTGATGACATTCAAAGAGAATGAAGCCGGTGAACTGGCTCTCAAACTGTATGATGAGTTAACAGGTATCCAGTACGGCAGAATAAAAGATCGGTACGGCTGGATGACTTACATAGACTGATAACCTTACTTTTTGTTCTAGGATTTTAAGAAGCCGCAAATTTCCGCGGCTTTTTTTATTTCCATCTAAAATTTATTTCCCATGAAAAAATTTTCTTGACAAGTGTTCTTTTGTACACTATATTTGAGGTGAACAAAGGAGCACTAAAATGAAAAATGAATTGACCGATCGGCAAAAAGAGATTCTCAGTTTCATCGAAGAGCATGTCGGTATTAAAGGTTACCCTCCTACATTTAGAGAAATAGGAAAGAAATTCAACATTTCAAGTACTTTCGGCGTCAAAAGGCATATTGATGCTCTTGTTAAGAAAGGATTTATTTCCAACGAAAGCAAAACGAGTAGAACGCTTTCTTTAATTAGTGATACGCTTAATAAATCAAGACAATTTCTCGATAATATGATTGAGCTGCCTATTGTAGGTAGAGTTGCCGCAGGTCAGCCGATACTTGCAGAAGAAAATATTGAAGGAAATTTTGTTGTGGATACAAATTTGATAAGTACAAAAAACAACTGCTTTGGTTTAAAGGTTCGCGGAGATAGTATGATTAACGCAGGCATATTCGAGGACGACCTTGTAATTGTTTCGCCGCAGAAAGAAGCATCCAACGGAGATATAGTTGTCGCTCTACTTCATGATGAGGCAACCATGAAAAGATTTGTTGCCCGCGATAATAAAATTTTTCTTATGCCTGAAAATGAAAAATATAAACCGATTGAAGTCAACGATCCCGAAAATTTTTCTATCGTAGGAAAAGTAATCGGTGTTTTTAGAACTTACAATTGATTAAAGGGAGTTTGAAATGAAATCATTGCTTTTCAGTTCGGCTATTATAAATAGAAATAGGGTAAAATTTTTGTATGGCTTTAACGAGATAGTTTTGGAACCCTATTATGTAAACCGGAATAAAAACGGTAAGAAAGTAATTTACGGCAAGGTAATCGGTTCCAGCGAAATAAAAATGTTTGAGTACGAGAAAATTTGCAATATCAAGGTTCTTTCATGGGATAAATTTTCTCCGATTATTCCGATAATACCGAGATTTAATTAGGAAAAAGAAATGGCACCGCGCAACAAAAGAGAAAAAGTTGATTTCTTAATCGATCATTTATGGCAGCACGGGTATTTAACCCTGAGCCGTAAATTCGGCAAATATCTTCCGGCCCCGCCGTTAATGGGAGATTACGAAGTTGACGCGGTAGCTAAGTATAAAAAGAAAATCGCCATCGGTATTACATTTTCGGAAGAAGAACTTAATGATCCGAAATTTTTAAGCAAGCTCGACTTTCTTGCAAACTATAACGCCAGGTTTCCGCAAAACAGAATTACTCTTTTCATCGGCGTTCCTTATAACTCTGTAGTTAAGGCCTCGCTTCTAATTTCATCTCTTCCCGAAGAAACACAAAGTCACATCAAAGTAGTAACCTTGCCTGATTCCTCATCGCGGTAATAGTAATACAGATAACCTTGACATTTACCGGGTGCAAGACTATTTTTTCGAGCCATAATTTGATTCAGGAAACAAGTTGGCACAAAAATTAAGTGCTGCCGATATAAAACTGATTGACGAGTTAAAATCAAAAGGTAATATACCACAGCACATTGCCATTATTATGGACGGCAACGGTAGGTGGGCAAAGAAAAGAAGTCTGCCGCGCGTGCCCGGTCATCGCAAGGGCGTCGAGGTAGTTCGTGAAATTGTTGAGGCGTGCGTTAATCTCGGTGTAAAAATTTTAACTCTTTATACTTTTTCAACGGAGAACTGGAATCGTCCGAAAGACGAAGTTTCCACTTTAATGCGCCTGATTGTAAAGAGTTTGCAGAGCGAGACCAACGAGCTTCACTCTAATAATATTAGATTAACAACAATCGGCGACACGAACTCGCTTCCAAGCATTGTGAATAAAGAACTGCTTGCGGCCATGGAAAAAACCGCGGGCAATACAAAGATGACTTTGAATCTTGCATTAAGTTACAGCGGCCGTTGGGAACTTGTTGAGGCAATCAAAAATATAACAAATCAAGTTGTCGCGGGTAAATTGAAAGCGAAAGAGATTAACGAAGAGCTTATTTCCAGTTATCTTTCCACTTCTCAAATGCCCGATCCGGATTTGTTGATTAGAAGCGGCGGTGAATTCAGAATCAGTAACTTCTTACTCTGGCAAATAGCTTATTCTGAAATTTTCATTTCCGATGTTTTATGGCCGGACTTTACAACAAAACACCTTGTTGAAGCAATAAAAGATTACAATAAAAGAGAAAGAAGATTCGGACTAGTTAGTGAACAATTATCGAACAAGAATATCCAGAATGCCAAACTACACTCAAAAAAAGTGGTTCAAGCTTAGTCTTATCATTTTAGTTTTATCATTTGTCGAAGTTTACCCTCAAGTTCAAAAGGTGAATTATCGGATACTCGGCATAACCGTAATAGGTAATAAAACTGCCGATGCCGGACTTATTATTGCCAACTCGGGTTTAAAAGTGGGAGACGAAATTTCCGTTCCGGGCGAC
>JAKAHQ010000342.1 GCA_021814855.1 Bacteroidota bacterium
TTCTTTCCGATGCAGAAACACCTGCGTAGATTAACGGCAATTCAACATTGTGCAATGCGTCGGATCGTGGAAGCAGGTTAAATGTTTGGAATACGAATCCTATTTCTTTATTCCTGATCTTTGCGAGTTCGTTATCATTCATCTGGCTTACATTGACATCTTTGAAATTATAGATGCCGTGAGTAGGCGTATCCAAACAACCAAGAATATTCATCAATGTCGATTTACCGGAACCGGAAGGCCCCATGATTGCGACATATTCGTTTTTATCAATCCGCAGCGACACATCACGAAGAGCATGAACTTCTTCACTTCCCACCTGATAAATCTTTGCAATATGTTCAATATTTATGATGTTCATTTTAATTCCGTTGTTAATTAAATAATGTTATTTTTTATCGGAGCCGCGTTTTGATAAAACAGAAATTTTGCTGCCGTCTTCCAAGTCTTTTGAAATAGCTTTATACGGACCGCTGACAACCTCTTCGCTACCGTTCAAGCCGCTTTCAACTTCAATATAGGTATCGTCGCTAATACCGGTTTTTACTTCCATCATTTTTGCTTTGCCGTCGGCAACAACAAAGACTACCTCTTTTGGTTTGTTGCTGTTCTTAGAAACTTTGGACTTCTGCACAGCTTCGTCGCCTTCGCCTGCTTGGGCTGCCATCATCTTGCCTTTTTCGGTTCTCGCGGTTACACTCTGAATCGGAACGGAGAAAACATCATGCTTTGTTTCGGTTTGAATATTTGCGTCGCATGACATACCCGGGCGAATATTTGAATCTGGATTAACTAAAAGTATTTTAACTTCGAAGTTGACAACTTCATCCTGGGTTCCGGCGCCTTTGGTAACCGCGCTGTTTCCAATTTGAGTAACCACGCCTTTAAATTTTTTATCGCGGAACGCATCAATATTTACTGAAGCGGTATCGCCTTTGGAAATTAAAACAACATCGTTTTCGTCAACGTCTACAGTCGCTTCAATTTGTCTTAAATCCGAAACTGTCAGAATTTCAGTTCCCGGGCTGTAGCCGCTGCCAAGTACACGCTCGCCGAGATCGATATTAAGTTTTGTAACCACGCCGTCCATAGGCGCAAGTATAGTTGTCTTTTCAAGGTTCACGGTTGCATCCCGCAAAGAAGCTTCCGCCTGCACTACGCCGGCTTTCTGAGCGTTGTAATTGCCAAGAGTTTGAAGATAGGTTGACTTTGCAGTCTCAAGCTCGGATTCGCTCGACAAACCTTTCTTTGCAAGGTCTTGAATTCTTTTATAGTCGGCTTCCACTTTATCCAACTGTGCTTTTGTAGCTGCTAACGAGGAACGCGATTGATCGAGCATAGCGGAAGCGCGGTTTTTCTGCGCTTCATAATTATCAGGTTTAATTCTTACAAGAAGCTGTCCTCTCTTAACATAGTCTCCTTCTTTAATTGGCAGGGAAACAATTTCGCCCGTGGCCTCTGCGCTGATTGTAACTTTATACACGGGATTGATTGTACCCGTAGCAGAGACAGTTTGGGTGATAGTTCTTTTCTGAACTTTTTCCGTTTGAACGGAAATAATTTCTTCTTTGCTTCCGCCTAAGATTACAAGCAATATTACTACAACCACGAGCAATCCTAAACCGCCAAATATGAAAAGTTTTTTTTTCGATTTTTTACCGTTAGCCATTGTATTCACTCCTTAAATAATTTTATTTATTAGCCGAATCTTAATATTCAGTTTGGCGATCCAGCTTGCAACATTTAATCAAACTCAAATAACATTTAAGATTTTCTTTCACAGAAAAATTTCATTCGTACTTTTGAAAATCCAAACGACCAAGTGCATTCTGTAAATTATCATACTTCCTATAAAAATCGTAGATGGCATTTATTTTATTTCGAAGAGCATCGGTGTAATCCCGGCCAGCCTGCAATACATCCAGAATGGTAGCCGATCCGAGTTTATATCTTTCTTCATTTATTTTTCTTGTTTCTTCTGCTTGAGTAACAGTGTTGACCGCTACATCTAAACTTTTTTTAGCGGCATTTAGATTAAGGAATCCCTGCTTGACTTCTATTTTAATTTGGCGGCCTAATGCGGATAAATCTTCCTGCGCATTCATATAATTAGCCGTAGCCATTTGAATCTGGTTAGCCACACTGAAATTGGAGAAGATCGGAATGCTCAACGTAAGTCCAAAGTTAAGAACTTTTCTGTCAAACAACTTACTGGGCTCAACGGCGTAAGTATAATACTGCAAGCTGCCAGTTAATGATGGAAATACCCCTCCCCTTGCCATCGTTATTCCGGCTTCGGCGGCATTTAAAGTTGAAACCTGGCTCTTATAATCAAAGCGGGTATCCATTGCCGCGTTTACCAGTGCCTGCACATCATCAAAGTCTTTCATGTATTTATCTGTATCAACGGATTTATCCGCGGTGAATGGATTTGAAAATGTATATTCATCCATAACATTCAGAGCTAAAAAGTTGAGAAGATTATTCTTGGCCGTTTCATAATCGTTTTGAGATTGGATAAGCTGAAGTTCAGCATTTCCAAGCTGTACCTGGGCTGCGTACACATCCGCTATAGCAACGGCTCCCAACTTATTTCTTTCCTGCACCGTCTCTAAAAATTTCTTATAGTATTGAACATTCTCTTCGCGCACTTTTTGAAGTTCACCTGCATTGAGAACAAGGTAGAACATATCCGTAGTCTGGAAGACAAGATTTTGTTTTTGTTTTGCGATACTATATTCTGTCGATTTTAGATTATCCTTGGCTTGAGAAATATTAGCGTAGTTAGACAGACCGTCGAATAATGTAATATTGCTTCCGACACCAACACTATAATTTCTGCTGTCAACCTGCGAAGGAGGAACCGTAACGTTATTACCAAAGTAGTCGCGCTGAATACCGCCGACATCATTTACTCTTTGCCAACTCCATCCCAATTGACCGCCAAGATTCGGAGCTAAATTTCCGTAAGCGTTCAACAACTGGGATTCGTTCGTCTTCATGTTGTTTTTTAATTTGATAAGAGCTGTGTTCCTTTGCAGCGCAATCGAGATGGCTTCTTGCAATGTCAAATTTTTTTGAGCGTAACTCGGTATGACTATAGCAAACACTAGAACAATAATTAGAATACGTTTCATTCGATTCTCCTTTGAAGAGCTTTTATTTAACTAGTTATTATGACGTCATTATATCTTTAAAAGTTACATTTGGTAAAAATTAATTTTCGCTAACGCTTAGACAAAAATTCATCCTTAATACTTAAAAAATATTGATATGCGTCTTTGTAATTATTTTGAATTTTCCCGTCGAGTA
>JAKAHQ010000343.1 GCA_021814855.1 Bacteroidota bacterium
TTTTTTTATCAATTGTCTGAATGTACCTACAGTTCCAAACTCCGGGTTTAACGATTTATAATTTTTAACCGAATAGTAACTTCCCAGTTCGCCCTTGCGATGTGAAATTCCGATCGGGTTTATAGGCATAAGCCAGATAATATCGACGCCCATTTTTTTCAACTCGGGAAGTTTTGTCTCAAAAGCGTTGAATGATCCTTCCGGTGTATATTGCCTTATGTTAACTTCGTAAATAACGGCATTCTTACTCCATGAAGGATGTACTAATTTGCCTTTGGCGTAAATGGGACTGCTGGACAATGCCGCATGTAGAAAGAAGGACGATACTAGAAAAATAGAGAACAGAATTGCAGATACTTTTTTCATAAATATTCCTTTTACTTTGATGTAAACTTTTATCTCTTTAGGCAAAATAAGATTTTTCAGGTGCAAAAAAGAATGAAACATTAAAAGAAAAAACTGATGCAGCGGAGGGTTGCGGCTTTGAGTTTCTTGATCTAAAAACTATTGAACTTAACGTTTGCTTATGCAACTATGTGAATTTTAAAAATAATTTCCCAATATTTATAATTGATAACGTTAACCAGTTTGAAATTTAAAGGTACTGCATGCAATCAATTACGGTAGATGACTCTTTGATTTATTAGATTGCTTCGGAAAGATAACAAGCTAAGATGCGCCGGATAATTTTAAGGTATTGCCGAATGAAATACGGTATAATCGAATATATAACAACAACAATCGTCATTGTATATTTTAGCATGGTTTATAATATGGAAGCATTTGCTCAAAACATGAATGGTGTTCTTGTTCATGAAATAACCAAAGATTTATTCGAAATTAAAATGGACAATATTTCGTTCGTGGTAAAACGGGACGGCGGAAAAATTATTTCGTTTAAATACGGTGATACAGAGATATTGGCGCCGAGAAATATCCATAACATGTACGGCTCTACTTTATGGCCGGATCCGCAAAGCTCTTGGAATTGGCCGCCCCCGCCGGTGTTGGATGAAAATCCTTACGAAGGCGGAATTAAAGAAAACTCGATTGATTTAATAAGCGAGAAAGACAAAAGTACCGGCTGGCAGTTTCAAAAAATATTTTCTCCCTCTGCGGTAGATACTTCCATAAGTATTGTCTATCGTATTAAAAATATTTCAAATAAGCCAAAGAGCGTTGGCGCCTGGGAAATTACACGCGTGCCCGTAGGAGGATTAACTTTTTTTAAGCAAGGAAAACCTGCCGATTTGCCCGCTTCCGATCTTAACAACATTTCTATTGATGATGGAATTGTATGGTACCAACCGGATAATACCCCGTTTCCCGAAGGTAGAAAATTTTTTTCGACTGAAGCAGGGGGATGGTTGGCGCACATTTATAAAAATTTATTGTTCATAAAAAAATTTCCAACCATCGATCTAAAGTATCTCGCTAAAGGACAGGGCCCTATCGAGATTTACGGCAAGGGTGATAAATCTTACATTGAAATTGAAAACCACGGCGAACATAAAGAACTGCTGCCCGGCCAGGTTCTGGAGTACACAGTAAAATGGTATTTGCGGATGCTGCCTGCAGACATGGAGGCAAGTCCGAAAAATAAAATTTTGCCAGCTATTGTCTCAGACATTGTAAAGAATTGAGCGAGCAATCCAAATGCCTTCTTGATTGAGGATAAATTGAATCAATAACTTTCCTGCCCCAATAAAAACTTTAATCTGAAAAAATTAATTATCTATCCATACTAAAAAAAACTCGTCTGCAACATCCACAGCCCGTTCGGAACATATTGCGAAAACTTTTTCTACTTCAAAGCGATAATGATTACGTAAAATCTAAATACTGAATAATTAATTAAAGAGGTGGGTTGGTTTAAAGCCTGTTCAGCGGTTCAAAAAGGATGCAGCAGATGGAACTCAATAATATCCAGGAGTTTCAGATATTAGAACCAGTAGAAGATTTTCAAAACTATTCTAATAATTTGGGGGTCTTGGGAGAACTGATTACCGAATTTACGGTCGATTCCGAGAAAACTTTTTTAGAGATTGGAAATAAACTCAGAAGTTTTCTAACGACTTCCCGCTCTTCCGCGCAGCTTGCCGGCAAAGCCGCCGATGCTATCTCCGATGAGATACTTCAAAAAGGAATTAATGAGCTAAACGGTTTTCTTACCGACTTCGGCAGTTATCTTCAAACATCCATCAATGAAATAATTAATGATAAGCATGAACTGCACAAAATAATTCCGAATATAGAATCTATAAACCTCCAACTCGCCGGTTTCGATAAAATTGTTAAGCAGTTACGTATGCTTGGCATTTCAACTAAAATAGAAAGCGCGCGTCTTGGTTCGGAAGATCACGGCTTTTATGCGCTTGCAGAAACAGTGGATAGACTTGCAGGACTCATCACAGAAAAAGCAGTTACAATATTAAAAAAATCCTCCGTGTTGATTGACGAGTTGAATAAAACAATTGCCAATCTTGAAAAACTTGAAAGAGAACAACACGAACAATCCGAATCCATAATTCAAAACAGCAAGAAATCGCTCCAAACCTTTAATCTGAAATATGCCGAACGAGTTGAGAAAAGCGAAAAAATTTCTGTTAGCTCGAAAAAGGTTTCCGACAATATTAATGAAATCGTTATGTCGATACAGTTTCATGACATAACGCGTCAGCGGATGGAACATGTAAAGCACGCACTGGATGACGCGGCAGAACAGTTGAGAAAATATATTAACGCCGGGAATGATGCCGGGGCTGTGCCGCTTTTCGAAACAGTTTATGATGTATGCGGACTTCAGATTGTTCAGCTTAAAAGTTCGGTGGAGGAATTTAACGATGCGGTTTTTTCGATTCTGAATAATTTGAAATCGGTAGGCGAAAATGTAAGTCAAATTCTTGCCGAGACCACGACCCTGCTCGATGAAAACGATCTTTCCAAAAAAAGTTCTCTTAAAAAAGTGCAGGAAGAATTAAAAGCAATTTCGGTTGGTCTTAACAAGAACATGGAAATAGACAAGGAACTTTCGGAGTCGATTAATGCGGTTGTTAGCGTGGTAGATGATCTTTCGAATTATGTATTGGAAATTGAAGACATAGGAAGCGAAATAGAAATTATAGCGTTGAACGCCCGTGTAAAAGCCGCTCATACCGGGTCGAACGGCTCAGCGTTAGGCGTTTTATCGGAAACTATCCAGCGGCTTTCCGTAGCTGCTAAATCTCAAACTACAACCACTTCGGAAATACTAAATCGCATCAGCGTCGATTCCAAAAATTTAAGAATAAGCGTTGAAT
>JAKAHQ010000344.1 GCA_021814855.1 Bacteroidota bacterium
GCTCTGGGAGTGCATGCAAGAGAATTACGCGGCTCCAATTTTGAAGTAAGCGATTTATATTATCTTGGCGGCGCAAACTCTTTGCGGGGATATTTAGAAAGACAATTTTTAGGAAACAGAATTATCTGGTCCAATCTTGAGTACCGTTATTTGCTTACACGCAGAACATATACTTTTGTTTTCTTCGATACAGGCTATTACTTGCGCAATGCTGATGAAACAATGGGTATACAACAAGCGTCGGCTTTTAAAACCGGCTATGGTTTTGGTTTGAATATTGAAACCGGTCTAGGAATTCTTGGAGTAAGTTTTGCGCTTGGCAAAAGTGATTCTTTCAGTCAAGGTAAGATTCATTTCGGAATTATAAACGAGTTTTGATTTGAGTCGTCTTCACAGCAGTTAGGATCAAATAAATTAGCCCACATGCTTAAGAGTTTTACCTGTTACTTTTGTAAAAACCGTCTCCGGCGCGATATCAATGTCACCCGGCCAGGTTAGAACTCCCAATTCTTTATTAACAAAAACTTTTTTGAAGAATTCAATATCGCTGAAACCGGAAAATACTCCTCCGCGTTTTACATAATCGGAAAAATCCGCTGTTCCTTTAATACCATCTTCAAAGATAACTTCAAGTACATAATCATGAAGGTACCTAACGCTTTTAACATCGTAATACATTTTGGCTCCTCTTAAACTAAAGGTGCAATTTTTTTAAGCTGTTGATCATTCATCGCCAAATCCCAGTTTTCAATTAATTCGTTCTTATGCATGCTTGCCCATTCATTAACCAAACCTAGTGCTTTAGGAGGTAAATATCCTTCAACCATAGCAAAATCGTTAACACGAATTACAGCTTTAAATTCTCTTTACTGGGCATGAAAATGCGGTGGATTGTGATCATCGTAATACATTGAAACAATTATTCCGTAAAAACGCGAGATCTCAGGCATATTAATTCACTTGTTTTCTCAGGGGTAAAGATAATTTTAAAAGGAAATTTTTATTGATTATTTCTTCTTTTACACTAATTCGATAATTTTCTGTTGATGAACTCGCTAAAAGAATTTGATATTGCCCATCTTTCCCGCAAGACAAAATTAATTGCCGGGTGCGATGAAGCCGGGCGAGGGCCGCTTGCAGGTCCTGTTGTTGCCGCTGCGGTTGTATTCGATAAAAAAACTTTTCACCCTGATATTAACGATTCAAAAAAAATTCCGGAAAAGAAAAGAGAAGAACTTTACGAATGGATTGTCAAGAACTGCTCAAGTTACGGAGTTGGAATTATTGATCATCAAGAAATTGACGAGATAAATATTCTTCAGGCTTCACTCAAAGCGATGAAGAATGCGGTTGAACAATTAAATGCGGAACCGAATTTAATTTTAATTGACGGTAACAAGACTTTTGCATCAAACGTTGAGACAAAACCTGTAGTTAAAGGCGACGCTAAATCTTTCTCCATCGCCGCAGCTTCCATCATAGCTAAGGTTACAAGAGACAGAATTATGCATGATGCAGCTAAACAATATCCCGAGTATCTCTGGGAAAAGAATAAAGGTTACCCTACTAAAGCGCACAGGGAAGCGGTTAGAAAACACGGCGCTAGTCCGCTGCATAGAAAAACATTTTTAAAAAATATATGACCGCCCAATCTCAAAACAAAAAATCTGTTGGCGATTACGGTGAAAAACTTGCCGCTGAGTTCATTAAAAATTTGGGGTACGATATAATAAAAAGAAATTTTCGTTACGGTCACGGCGAGATTGATATCATCGCAAAAGACAAAGACGATCTTGTTTTTATTGAAGTGAAGTACAGGCAGAATTTAGAATTCGGCGAACCCGAATACTCCGTTACAACCTCGAAGCAGAAACAATTAAAGAAAATAGCCGAAGCCTACCTGGCAATTAACGAAATTAAAGATCAAGAATGTAGAATGGACGTTATCGCAATTCTGCATCTTTCCGGTGAGGAGCCGAAGATTAATCATTATATAAATGCTTTTTGAATACCCTGGTTTTCCTTCCAACATATTTTCATTTCTTTTTCTATTTTAGAATAGTCATAATTCAAAATTATCTTAATGAAACTGCCGCGCATTAAATACGGAAGACGCCTTTCGTTTTTCGATTTACTTTACAATTTTTTTGCGACTCTCACAGGTCTGACAATTTTTAACATAGAGTTCGTTAAACAGGCTTTTCTTCCGCCTTATGAAATTTCCGAAGTAAAAAAGCACATGGACGAGCTTGGCGTAAAAACTTTTGGAATTGTAAGCATTACCGGTTTTATAATCGGTTTAGTACTTGCGATGCAAAGCCAGCCGGTAATGCAAAGATTCGGTGCAAGCGATTTTTTGCCCGGCATGGTAGCGCTTTCGGTCGTTCGCGAACTCGGTCCGGTAATTACCGCATTAATCTTTGCCGGAAGAGTAAGTTCCGGTATAGGCGCGGAGCTTGGTTCGATGCGTGTAACCGAACAAATTGACGCTATGGAAGTTTCCGGCGTTAATCCGTTTAAGTATCTTGTCGTCACACGAGTAATTGCCACAACAATGATTCTTCCGATTTTATCAATTTACGTTGTGGTAATAGCAATACTTGGCGGCTATGTAGCTATTATTATATCGGACGGTATGAGCTGGCAATATTACTTAAGTTCGGTTATAAGCTCCGTTGAGTTCGGAGATTTTATTCCCGGCATTGCAAAGACTTTTGTATTTGGATATATAGTTGGACTTGTAGGATGCTACAAAGGTTTTACAGCCGAAGGAGGAACAGAAGGCGTAGGACGCGCTTCCACGACTTCCGTGGTCCTTTCTTCGCTCTTACTTTTAGTCTTCGACATGGTTTTAGGAAAATTATCTTTATGGTTATGGCCGACTCTAGGTTAATAGAAATAGAAAATCTTACCAAAAGATTTGAAGAACACGTTGTGCTGGACGATGTTACTTTAGATGTACAGCGCGGAGAAAATCTTGTTGTATTCGGAAGAAGCGGACAAGGTAAAAGCGTTCTTCTTAAATGCATTATCGGTTTAATGGCACCGGAACATGGAAAAATCCTTATAAACGGGCAAAGTGTTCTCGATCTTCCTTTGAAAAAATTAAACGAAGTTAGAAAAAATATCGGTTTTCTTTTCCAGGGTGCCGCGCTATACGATTCGATGACGGTGAGAGAAAATTTATCTTTCCCTTTAAAACGCCACTGGCCGGACATGCCGCAAAAAGACATAGACAACAAGGTAATACAGACTCTTGATTTGGTATCGCTTGAAGAGGCAATAGACAAAATGCCTT
>JAKAHQ010000345.1 GCA_021814855.1 Bacteroidota bacterium
AGAAGTATGCTAAGTGGAATTGCCGCTACAAGAGTGCCGGCAATAATTTCATTACCGATGAGATTATAAAGGAATTCGTACATTATCTATCTACTTCTCCTAGAACAATATCAATACTTCCGAGAATCGCGATTACATCCGCAACTAAATGACCTTTGCACAATTCTCCGAAAACTTCCAGATTAACAAATGATGGCGCGCGAACCTTCACTCTGAACGGATTCACATTGCCATCGCTGATTATAAAATATCCTAATTCGCCTCTCGGATTTTCAACCCGTGCGTATGAGGTTCCTTTTGGAGGTTTAATTCTCTTGGGAATTGCCGATTGAACATCGCCTTCCGGTATATTATCTATTGCTTGTTCGATAATGCGAAGACTCTGTTCCATCTCAAGAACGCGAACATAATATCTATCCCAGCAATCGCCAACAGTTCCCACCAAGCCTTTGCCTGTAGGAATATCGAATTCAAATCTGTTGTAAATTGAATAAGGATCTTCTCTGCGCAAATCGAAAGCTAATCCGCTTCCTCTTAAAACGGGACCGGAAGCGCCGAAGTTAATTGCAGTATCCAACGGAAGTACGCCGATGTTGGCGGTTCTTTCGATAAAAATTTTATTGAATGATAAAAGATTATTCAGTTCTGTAATTGTTGGGCGGAAATAATTTAAAAATTCTTTTGTCTTTCTTACAAAATCCGGATGAATGTCGTGCGAAAGACCGCCGACCCACATGTAATTGTAAAGCATTCTCGCGCCACACGTCATTTCGAATAAACTGAGTATGTATTCTCGATCGCGGAATAAATAGAGGAAAGGAGTAAAGGCGCCGATATCTAATCCGTTAGTTCCCAAAGCTACAAGATGGGAAGCAATTCTTTGCAACTCAGCCATTATAACGCGGATATATTCAACACGTTCGGGTACCTGGATACCTAATAATTTTTCTACAGCTACTACATAACCGAAATTATTTCCCATTGCTGCCAAATAATCAAGTCGATCGGTATAAGGAACAACCTGCGGATAGGTCATTGCCTCGGCATGTTTTTCAAAGCAGCGATGCAAATAGCCCAAATGCGGTGTTACTTTTCTAATAAGCTCGCCTTCAAGTTCTATTTCGAGTCTCAACACACCATGGGTGGAAGGGTGCTGAGGGCCCATATTCAATACCATTGTTTCAGTGGTTAGCGCCATATCAGTAAGGTACCTTCATACCTTGATAAAATTCTGGATTCTTATAATCTTTTCTTAAAGGATGACCGGCTTCCCAGTCGTAAGGCATCATTATTCTTCTTAAATCAGGATGATTGAGGAAGTTGATCCCGATTAAATCATAAGCTTCTCGCTCATGCCAATCGGCCGTTTTCCAAACAGACTCAACGGATTCAACCTGAGGGTTTTCCCTTGGAGCGGAAACTTTGAGTGTAATTTTGTGCTTCAAATAAACGGAATGTAAATGGTAGTAAACACTTAAAGTTCCGCCGCTTATACTGTCTGTTCCATCTTCGTCTTTGACTTTTGTGCCGTTTGCATCGTCGACTCCGGAAAGAACCATTAAGCTGTCAAATTTCAGATCCGGGTTATCTCTAAGAAAGAGACCAACATTTTTTATTTGAAGCGGATCAACCGAGATGATTGGTTCAGTAGGTGTGTCTTTATCGAAATTAACAATAGCATCGTTAAATTCGTTTTTTAATAAATTAAAAATTTCTTCTGGATTTTTCATGCTGATTTGGTTCTCAAGGATTCGTTACGGATCTTTTCTTGAAGTTTCAACAGACCTTCCAACAAAGCTTCGGGTCGCGGAGGGCAGCCGGGCACATAAACATCAACGGGTATAACGCGATCGATGCCTTTCAAAACGTGGTATCCATGCTCCCAATATGGTCCGCCGCAATTAGCACAGCTTCCCATAGAAATAATGTATTTGGGATCGGGCATTTGTTCGTAAAGCCGTTTGATTCTTGTAGCCATCTTCAAGGTTACAGTGCCAGAAATAATAATTGCATCAGCCTGACGCGGAGTATTTCGTGGAATGACTCCGAAGCGGTCGAAATCGTAGTGAGAAGCAGAAGTGGCCATCATTTCAATTGCACAGCAGGCAAGGCCGAAACCTAACTGCCAAATAGAAGATAGACGTGCCCAATTAAGCAAATCATCAACTTTGGCGATGACAATATTGCCATCCGAAAATTCTTTATCTAATAAACCCATTAATATTTTTTCTCTTGTCCGTATTAGGATTTTGAATTTAGGATATCATCAAGTTTTGGAGCTTTAGGTTCCGGTCTGGCCCATTCCAAATCGCCTTTACGCCATTCGTAAGCCATGCCTAAACCTAAAACAACCAGAAAGATCAAACCCACAATAAATCCATATACTCCGTAGTCTTTGTAAGCCAAGGCCCAGGGGAAAAGCAGAACAACTTCAACATCAAAGATTAAGAATATTAAAGCTATCACATAAAATCTAATGTTGAATTTTACCCAAGGAGAACCTTTGGGGTCTTCGCCGCATTCGTAAATAAGATTTTTTTCGTACGTAGGGCGTTTGGGTCTAAGAAGTTTAGCAACTAAAAGTACAACAACAACAAAAATAATTGCCAATAATATGAAGATTAAAATTTTTCCAAATTCAGTGAGCATGATCTTTCAAAAAAGTTGTGCGAAAAATAGCATATAGAAGTATTTTTGTCAAGAATTTGAAAAGCCGCTGCTCAATTTGTTGCGAACAATTATGAAACAAAATTTATTTAAATTGAGTTAGAGATTGAAAAGATAGTTAATAAGTGAGTATATGAAAAAAAATTTTCTTCAG
The DNA here is from genome assembly GCA_021814855.1 of Bacteroidota bacterium. The sequence goes on from JAKAHQ010000345.1 coordinate 2,822, forward strand.
GTTCTGACATTTTTTATTTTATCATCTTCATTGTTTGCACAGGCACCAAACAGCAAGTGGATAACTGTTCTTGATTCTCCGGATGAGTCCATATATATAGATACATCAAACATCCGACAATACGAAAATCAATTATCGGCATTAACTTTAACTTCCTATAAAACTCCGCAGACTTTTGCATCAATTACAAAGCCTGCAATCTATGTTAAGACTCAGCTCCTATTTAATATACCTTTGCGTAAATATTCCGTAATAGGAACTTTGTACTATGATAAGGAACTGAAAATTTTGGGGGAAACTTCTTTACCGGGCTTTTCATCGAACAGTGAAAATTTTGGGAAACCGATCGACGGCAACCAGGTAATGACGGCAATCTTTACCAAGGCATACGAATTAATCAATAAGGAAACGCCTCCTCCGGCAGAGGACAGAGCCGATAAGCTTGAAAGTTGTGACATGGTCCAGTTTCTAGC
>JAKAHQ010000006.1 GCA_021814855.1 Bacteroidota bacterium
TAAGCAGCTAAAGCGTAATTATATTCGCCATTTACTTTTTTTTACCGTCGTTTAACGTGTCTACGGAGAACACGGTGCGCAGTTCAAAGAACCAATAACCCCGTCGAAGCCAATTTCACCCCCTCAATCATAAAACCGCAACAGAAAAATCTTTAAGCAAAAATTATTACTAAATAAAGTATGTTCAAGACTCAGGGGTAAATTAAAATTTTCGCTGCACAAAGATACAAAAATGATCAATCATTTTATCCAGGCAATATCAGCCGTGCCGTTTGAATAATTTTCATATCTTGCCATCACAAAGAGAAGATCGGAAAGGCGATTCAAATAAATAAGTATGTGATGATTTATTTTTTCATCCGCAGAAAGAGCAACAACTTCTCTTTCGGCTCTTCGGCAAACCGTTCTTGCATGGTGAAGTAACGCAGAACCTTTTAAGCCGCCGGGAATAATAAAATTTTTTAATGCAGGAAGCTTTGAATCGAAATCATCAATCAATTCTTCAAGATGTTTAGAATAATTTTCGTCTATGCGGGGGATTTGAAAAGAGTTGTTTTCATTTTCAAGCGGTGTTGCTAAATCCGAACCGATTATAAACAGATCGTTTTGAAGTTTAGTTAACACCGGTTTTAATTCGGCGCAATGAACTTCCACTAAGGAAATTCCAAGAACGGCGTTAACCTCATCCACTGTTCCGTAAGCGTTAATTCTAAGATCATTTTTACTAACGCGTTTACCGCCAAATAAGGAAGTCTTGCCGTCATCGCCGGTTTTTGTATAAATCTTCATCAATAAAAATTATTGAGAAATCTTAATTGGAAATTTTTGCCCATGGGTAATAAAAAACAATTCTTCTTTCGACTCAACAGCTTTTTTGTTTAACAAGGCAAGACCCGTACCGCACTCAATCAGTTCTTTATTAGCAAGACTGGTTATAATTCCAACCTCCGCCGTTTCGGAATGAATAGAAACGGGTACCTGAGGCAAGGCAGAACAATCAGTTAGGTTCACAATTACCAAACTTCTTTTTACCTTGTCGTAAGTTTCCAGTCTGGCAATTACTTCCTGACCGATATAGCAGCCCTTGGTAAAGCTGATTTCATTAATAAGATTGGTTTCATGCGGGTTGGTCGAATCATTTATCTCGTAAGGGAAAGCAGGAATTCGATTCTTAATTCGATATGCCGTGTAGGCGTCTTCTCCAATTAATGAAAGATCAAAAACGCTTTTGTTTTCAAAAAGATAATTTAGAAAATCGGAAGTCTTTTCATTCTCGATTAGAATTCTATAAACCGTTGAATTATTTTTTTCGGCTATTGAGTAAAGATAAAACATAAAGCCGTCTATATAAAATTTTCGCAAGGAATCCGAAGATAATGTTCTGGCCTCGCCGCCAATGATTAATGTTAGAAAGGATAGAGTTTGCGGTCCTATTAAATCAAAAAGAGAATATTTTTCGGAAAAATCCTCTGTAACAATATCTTCCATTATAATGTATTTATTAATCCAGCTATACAAGCGTTTATCCGGATCGGCGCTGCCCACCAGCATGAATTCATTTTCCAGGGAAAGCACATTCGTTCTATCTATAAATCTTCCTTTCTCATTCAGGAAAAGAGTATTCCGGGAATGCATTGGCTGCAAATCGGAAATTGCATTTGTCGAGACACGGTGTAAAAAATCGAGAACATCTTTTCCTTTTAATTGAATGATTACAGAACCCTCTACCGGGCGAATACCGGTGCCGTGCCTCAGAACGTTCAGTTCTTCTTTCGAATCGCCAAAACCAATGTATTTGTTTTCAGCCCTTATAACGCCGGGAAATTTTTCTGTTATAAATTTGTCCATTGTAGAATAAGTTTGTCTTTCTTGAAACATTTAATACCCTTAATATTTTCTAAACCATCTGGGATTTTTATCTGTAATATACAACTGGCGTTTTGTACTCCAATAGAACGGAATAGAATCCAAAACTCTTATCTGCGCAAGCGAGTCAGCGTACTGTCCGGAAGTAAAACGATACTCGTAATAATCCGGGAATTTATCGTTATTAACATTTGCCAAAGTTCTCTTATGAGCGATGCCCTCATAAGTTTCCATTAAGTGGGGGGGATTGCGCCAGCCGTCAACCATAAAGAAATTATAATTTCGATGACCGGAAATAATTCCGTCTTCGTAATTCAACTCGACATATTTGATATTCTTGGGCTTCCATAATTTAATCGACATCCGGTTAAAGCCGCCGTGAATCGGGACTTCGGATTCCCATACCCTGTGAAATTCGCCGTCTTTACATTCGAATAACGTCAGCCAAAAGAAAGCGGTTCCCAATTTCGTACTGTCGAGATTTACAAAGCTCGATTCGTAACCGACAATATTTTTCGTCTCAATATTTCTTTCACTTGGTTTGGATTTGGCAATCACGGCTAAAATATAATCCGTAGAATCTCTAAAATAAATTACCGCTGGCTTGGGAATGCTGTATGTAAATGTTTTGTCAAATTCGACAAGGTAAGTGCCCGGTTCGTAATTGTTCAGAATATACTCTTTAAGCGAAATTGTATCGCATGGAAAACGTTTCTTTGCTTGTTCTTTCTGAACATCGATATTATACTGGCGCACTTCTTCGTCTTTAGCGGTCGAAGTGGCCGCATCGCCGGAGCTCTCTACTTTCGATTTACAGGAAAATAGCAAAACCGAAAGCAGTGGAAACGCTATAAGTATTTTATAGAGTTTCATTTTAGCATTCCTCATTATTAGGTAAAATAATTTTCATTAGATTGTCGAAAATTCATCCAGGAAGTACGCAGCAGAATACATGCCTTTTTCCAGGTTAATTAAATCAAAATGTTCATTCGGAGAATGAATATCATCGGAGTCCAAACCCAAACCAAGCAAAACAACCGGAGCTTTTAAATTCTCCATAAAATCCACTACTATCGGAATCGATCCGCCTTCTCTTGTAAATACGGTTTTCTTACCAAAAGCTTTGGAGGCGGCTGCGGCTCCCGCATTTAATGCTTTACTTCCAAATGGAACAACCGCGGGTAAACCATAATGAAGCATCTTTACATCAACGGTAATCGATTTTGGCGCGAGCGATTTGATATACTTCGCAAAGTCCTTGGCAATTTTTTCCGGCTTCTGGCTGGGCACTAATCTCATGCTTATCTTGGCAGAAGCTTTAGAAGGCAAAACTGTTTTTGCTCCTTCGCCAGTAAATCCGCCTACTATACCGTTACAGTCAAGTGTTGGTCTTGTCCATAATCTTTCCAAAGTCGAATAACCTTTTTCTCCGGATAAAAATTTTACACCGACTTCCTTGGCAAATTTTTTATCGGAGAATTTTAACCGTTTGAAATTTTCTTTTTCCGCCTTTGAAATTAATTGAACATCTTTATAAAAATTAGGAATTGTAACTTTCCCATTTTTATCGTGCAACTTAGAAATAATTTTTGACAGCTCATTTATTGGATTAGCAACTCCGCCGCCGAAACTGCCGGAATGAAGATCCTTTTCCGGACCGGTAACTTCCACTTCCATGTAAAGCAAACCGCGCAGGGCATAAGTGATCGTTGGAATTTCTGGGCCGTACATGCTCGTATCGGAAATTAAAACTGCATCGCATTTCAGTAAGTCGCGTTGTTGACTGATAAATTTGGTCAAGCTTTCGCTTCCAATTTCTTCTTCGCCCTCCAACAAAAACTTAACGTTTACCGGCAAGGTGCCAAGCGTTTTGAAATAAGCTTCTACGCTTTTAAAGTAAACAAAATGCTGACCTTTATTATCGTTTGCTCCTCTTGCCCAGATTCTATCGTCGTGAATTACAGGCTCAAACGGATCGCTGGACCATAACTCAAGAGGATCCGCCGGTTGAACATCGTAATGCCCGTATATTAAAACAGTTGGCTTACCAGGTTGTCCGAGCCATTCAGCATAAACAAGCGGGTGACCTTCGGTAGGAAATATTTCGACACGATTCATGCCTATAGAACGAAATTTATCGGCTATAAAATCGGCGCAACGAAGCATATCGTTTTTATTTTCACTTGATGCGCTTACACTTGGAATTCTTAAATAATCCTTTAATTCTTCTATTGAGCTGTTAAAATTGTTTTTGATAAATGAAATTACTTCCTGCACAAATCCTCCGATCTCCATAAGGGGAAATTATTGGCTTCATTAATTATGATAAACAAAATTAGCCGATCTTAAAAATCCGCCGCTCTTTTTAATTCCGGCGCGTTAAATTAATTTTGCCGGGCTAATAAACCACATGGTGGTTAAACTTTTCGATTCAAATTTACACCTAACAACGCCTTGATTCAAGTGAATAACAAACAATCGCCGCAATTTGAGTTAGTCAATTTTTGGGGAATCGCCAAGAATAAACGCCAATCTCTTTTTTATCTTTTTGAATTATTGGTAAATTTAGATAGTGAATTAACAAGGCGACGCGTCAGGTAAATGATTCTTCTTAAGTATATATTGAAAAACCACGTTCTGCCGTTTTTATTTTCGATCTTTATTTTAATCGCGGTTTTCCTTCTTCAATTCCTTATGAAGTTTGCAGATCATCTGATCGGTAAGGGATTGAGCGGCTGGGTAATAATTAAGCTTATCGTCTATAACCTTGCATGGATGGTTGTGCTTGTTGTTCCTATGTCGGTTCTTGTAGCTACCTTAATGGCTTTCGGCGCTATGTCTCAAAACAACGAAATTGCAATTATGAAGGCCAGCGGAATAAGTCTATACAAAATGATGATGCCGCCGTTTATCGCAAGCATATTTATTGCCCTATTCCTTGTTCATTTCAACAACAATATTTATCCGGATGCGAATCATGCTGCGCGAGTTTTAATGGAAGATATTTCAAGAAAGAAACCTACACTTTCGTTAGTGCCGGGAGTTTTTTCTCAGGAAGTGCCGAATTATGCAATTCTTGTTAGAGACATTGACCAAACAAATAACGAACTAAAGCAGGTGACCATTTACGATTATTCAAAATGGCCAAAGATGAATATTGTTACTGCCCAGGAAGGAAAAATATATTACTCGTCAAACCAAAAAAAATTAATAATGGATTTGAGAAACGGCGAGATACATGAATCCGACAATAATAATAAAGACAGCTACCGGAAGATGAGATTCGAAAGGCATAAGATTGCAATGCCTGCAGATCAGTTTACATTCGAGCAAAGCGGGCCGGGCGGAACCCGCGGCGACCGAGAAATGGGAGCCCAGCAAATGTTATTGATTGAGGATAGCTTGAAGGTTATTAAAAACAATCTTGCCAAAGACTACAGTCAACGGATTGATTTGCTGGTGAACGAAAATATCCATACCTCGCCCAGCCGGGAAATTGGGGACGCAAACAAATACATTTATTTAAAAACACAGCAAAGAATCCGCTCCGATCAAAATGCTGTTATAAACATTCTTGCTAGGATGGATTACAACCGTCGGGAAATGGACCGCTACTGGGTGGAAATTCATAAAAAATATTCGCTTCCTTTTGCATGCATTGTTTTTGTTTTGATCGGCGCCCCGCTGGGTACAATGACCCGCAAAGGCGGGTTCGGCATGGCATCGGGAATTAGTCTTTTCTTCTTTGTTGTTTACTGGGCGTTTTTGATAGGCGGTGAAAAACTGGCAGACCGCGCACTTCTCTCTCCTTTCTGGGGAATGTGGAGCGCAAATATATTCCTCGGCATTTCAGGAATTTTGTTAACCATAAAGAGCGCAAAAGAAAGAGTAACGCTTAACTTCAATTTTCTTAAAAAGTTTATTCCGAAATCCTTCAGAACGCAGGAAGAGATTAATGAAGATTCTTGACCGTTACCTTATCAAACAATTTATACAGACTCTTCTTTTTGCTCTACTTGCATTCACACTACTATTTGTAGTTATAGATATGATGGAAAAGCTGGGCGATTTTTTGGACCAGGATGTTCCTACCCAAATCATTGTTCAATACTATGTAGTGTTTGCACCGGAAATCATCAGGTTAATGACGCCGGTGGCGCTGCTGCTTTCTAGTTTATTTACAGCAGGAAAAATGACCAATCTAAACGAGATGACCGCGATTAAAGCCGGGGGCGTAAGTCTTTACCGCTTTATGATGCCTTTCATCGCTACGGCTTTCTTGATAAGCATATTCTCGGTTTACTTCGGCGGTTATGTTGTTCCGGCGGCCAACAAGCACCGAATATTCATAGAAAAAAATTATATGAAGAAGGACGCCGGGTACTTCGGAAGCAATATATTCTTCCAGGACAGTAAGACAAGGATTGTATCGATCAACTACTACGATTTGAATTCCGCCACGGCAAATCAGGTTAGCATACAGGATTTCGACCCCGCCGATAAAACAAAATTGATTTCCCGCACCGACGCGCTTAGAATGAAATACGACGCTAAAAATAACGACTGGGAAATGTACGAGGCGATACAAAGAAAATTTTCCGACAGCGGCGAAAGCTTACAAAAATATCACATACTGGAATTTAAAAATTTGAACTTTAAACCCCAGGATGTTATTAAAAAGCAGCGCAAGCTTGATGAAATGACTTTATCCGATCTTAAAAATTTTGCGGACGAACAATTAAGAACCGGCAACGATCCAACGCCAACGATGATCGAATATCATTCAAGAATTGCTTTTGCATTTGCGAGTATTGTAGTTGTGCTGTTTGGCCTTCCTATTTCTACCAACAGACGAAGAGGCGGTCTTTCCATCCAGCTTGGTATAAATCTTTTAATTACTTTTCTCTATCTCGTATTCATGAAGGTTAGCCAGGCCTTTGGAAAAAGCGGTGTTTTGAATCCATTGTTAACTGCCTGGTTTGCAAATTTTATTTTTCTTATCGCTGCTGTTTATAATATTCGGAGAGCTCAAAAGTAAGACGAAAATATTTGGGGACTCCCTGGATCGGGGAGTCCCAATTAGTTCTAATTTATTTTTTCTCCTTTTTCAGGATTTATAAAACCAAATTGCGGGGTCTGTTGTGCATCGATTTTTATCTCGCCGAATCTCGCTTCGAACTTATCGATATTATCTTTAAGAGCACGCAGCAGCATTTTGGCATGTTGGGGAGTGGTAATAATTCTGGATAAAACCCGCGCCTTGGGAACACCGGGTACAACGCGTGTAAAATCGATTACAAACTCCGCCGGTGAATGAGTAATTATCGCAAGATTGGAATAAATACCTTCCGCTTCTTTTTCACCAAGCTCAATATTAATTTGCTGCGATTTGGGATCTTCGTTATGATTCATTTCATCACCTGTCGGTTCATAAAAAACCCACACTCCTGTAAGGACTGTGGGCTAGAATTAAAAAATAATGGATTCTTATTTATACTGTTCCGCTTTCTTAAAAGCGCTTTCCGCCTTATCCTTTTCTCCCATGTTAGCATAAACCTGACCTAAGCTATACCAAACACGCGCATCGGAAGGTTTTATTTCAAGATATTTTTCGAGATAAGGAACTGCAGCTTTAAATTTATCCTGGTAAGATTTATCATCCGACTCCGCTTTAATGGCAGCATCTCTCAATAGGTTGCCCCAATTTATGTAGGCAGCAGCCAGATTATAAATCGCATCGGTGTTTTTATCATCCATTTTAACGGCTTCTTCCAATTGAGTAACCGCATCCGGGTAATTTTTTCCTTTCATTAAAACTACACCGTAAGCATATCTAAAATCTTTGTTGCCAGGATTTTTTTCGACAAGGCCTTTAAATCTTGTAAGAGCTACATCAAGTTCGCCTTTTGAATAATAAGCATTTCCTAACTGCATCAGAATATCCGTATCGGTAGGAAATTTGGATTCTCCCTTTTTAAGAACGTCGATTGCTTTAGAGAAATTATCCATTGCTTTAGTACTGTCTTCAACATTTTTAGAAGTTCTGAAAGTTTCCAATAACTCAGTCCCATGCAAATTGTAAAGCTGGCCTAACTGCGCAAAAGCGGAAGCAGGTTTGCCAAGCGAGACAAGTTTCTCAAGAAAAGGTTTGGCTTCTTCTGCTTTGTTCAGGTTGAAATAAACGGAGACTAAATTTTCGTATCCGATTGTCGAATCCGGCTCGCAAAGGGTTGAATTTTTGAAAAATACGGCAGCAGTTTCCAAATGAATTTTCATGCTATCGGGTTTGGTTGTTTTAACTGCGGCGTTGAAAGAAGAAACGCCTTTGTTAAAACTTGTTTGCCATGTGTATTTCTTATAATCGTTAATATCTTTTTCAAATTTTTTGCTGATCGCCAACGATTTATCGTATGCATTCATCATAGCATGAATACTGTCTTCCTCGCCATACAAGTAACCAAGATAATACCAGGCTTCATCGTTCGTCGGGTTTTTTGCAACTTCCTTCAACAAAGATTCCTTGGCTTTATCGTAATGTTTTTGAGCGATGTACATCTTTGCACCGGTTAACTCAGCAGACGAACAATCAAACGCCGAAAATCCCAAAGCCATCGTTAGAATGCTAATAACAATTAATATTTTTTTCATTTATTCTCCTCTGATTTATAAAATATCATTTTACTCCATTCGAAAAATAACCATTTTAAGAATGCTTAGTCAAGGTTAAACACACCATAAATAAATGCATAGAAGCAAACTCATTCATAATGCATTGATTGATTTTAGAAACTCAAAAGAATATTTTTGACATAAAAGAGAAAAAAATGAAGACAGAAGAAATAATTCGCGGGGTTCCCAAAGTACTTCTGCATGATCACCTTGACGGCGGAGTAAGACCTCAAACCATAATCGATTTAGCCAAAGATATTAAGTATAACAAACTCCCTACATCTAACGCCGCTGAGCTGGCCGAGTGGTTTCACCGTGGCGCAAACAAAGGCAATCTTGTCGAATATCTGCAAGGATTCGAACACACCTGCGCCGTAATGCAGACCAAGGAAGGATTAATTAGAATAGCTTATGAGATGATGGAAGATATGAAAAAGGACGGCGTCTGTTATGTTGAAACAAGATTCGCACCCGTATTTCATATAACAAAAGGTCTTTACTATGAAGACGTTATCAACGCGGTACTTGAAGGACTTGAGAATGGCAAAAAAGATTTCGGCGTTGGATACGGTTTAATATTATGCGGAATGCGTAATATGAAAAATACTCTTGAGATTGCCGAACTCGCCGTTAATTTCAGAAGAGATGGGATTGTTGGCTTTGATCTTGCCGGCGAAGAAGGCGGTTATCCTCCCAAGAAACATATTGACGCGTTTCAATTTATTAAGCGGGAAAATTTTAATATTACAATCCATGCCGGAGAGGCATTCGGCAAAGAATCGATATGGCAGGCGATTCAAATTTGCGGAGCTCATAGAATCGGGCATGCAACCAGGTTAGTTGAGGATATTGTCTTTGATAAAGCCGGCAGTATTGTAGCATTGGGACCGCTGGCTCAATACATTTTGGATACGCGTCTTCCGTTGGAAATCAATTTGCTCAGCAACGTACACACAGGCGCAATAGATAAACTTGAAAATCATCCGTTCCCCAAATTATTTAAAGAAAAGTTCCGCGTATTCCTGAATACCGACGACAGACTGATGAGCGATACTACCTTAACCAAAGAGTATACGCTTGCCAGCGAACTTTACGGAATTAACCTCGACGACATCGAAAAGCTAAATATAAACGCGATGAAGTCTTCATTCATTCCCTACAAAGAACGATTACACTACATTTACAATATCATCAAACCCGGATACCAGGCTATGCGGGAAAAATTACTCTCACTAAAGGTCTAATATCTTATGGCAAAACCGTTATTCAAAAATTACTCATTCACTTTCGATAAGAATGAAAGGAAGATCCTTCTCACATTCTGCAAATCAATTATGAAACAGATGGCGAGCGAAGAAAAATTTTTCGCCGATGTTAAATCATTCAATTCTATAATAGATAAACTAAACGACCCTACTGACGAAGTTAAACTTACAAAGGATGAAAAAACCAAACTTGTTTTTCGCTTAAAAGAAAATGTTGAACACATGGGTAAGGAAGTAAAAAAAGGATTTTTCATCAAACGCTGGTTCTACAAATCTATTTTGAATCAATACAAAAGTTTATTAGAAAATCACTTTAACGATTAGGGTGATTACATGACAAATATTATAAAAGCTCCGACCGGTTCAAAAATAAGTTGTAAAGGTTGGATTCAAGAAGCGGCAATGCGGATGCTGATGAATAATCTCGACCCTGAGGTTGCCGAACGCCCTCAGGATTTAATTGTCTACGGCGGTTCCGGCAAAGCCGCCCGCAATTGGGAGGCGTACGAGGCAATTGTTTCATCGCTGAAAAATCTTGAGAACGACGAAACGCTTGTCGTACAATCCGGCAAACCGGTTGCAATTTTTAAAACACATATTAACGCTCCGCGCGTAATCATATCCAATGCGATGCTCGTGCCGGATTGGGCAACTTGGGACGAATTCCGCAGGCTCGATTCATTAGGTCTTACAATGTATGGCCAGATGACTGCCGGCAGCTGGATTTATATTGGCACGCAAGGAATTCTTCAAGGCACTTACGAAACTTTTGCAGAGTGCGCACGGCAGCATTTCAGCGGAACATTAAGCGGTAAACTTCTTTTAACCGCAGGTTTAGGAGGAATGGGCGGGGCTCAACCTTTAGCCGCTACAATGAACGGCGCAGCTTTCCTCGGCGTTGAAGTTGACCGCGACAGAATGCAGAAGAGAATTGATACCGGTTACCTCGATGTTATAAGCGAAGACATCGACGAAGCTTTAAAACTTGTGCTTGATGCCCGCGATAAAAAGCAGGCGCTTTCCGTAGGTTTGCTTGGAAATGCCGGTGAAATACTTCTGCAAATTTTGGAAAGAAATATTATTCCGGATATAATTACGGATCAGACTTCAGCTCACGATACTTTGAACGGCTACGTACCTATGGGAATGTCTCTTGCTGAAGCGCTTGATCTTAGAAAGACAAATCCTGCTAAGTATATTGAGCTTTCAAAAAAAACCATTGTTGAACATGTAAAAGCGATGCTCGAATTTCAGAAACGGGGATCGATTGCTTTCGATTACGGCAACAACATTCGCGGAGAAGCTAAAGAAAACGGAGTTACCAATGCATTCGATATTCCGGGATTTGTACCGGAGTATATTCGTCCTTTATTCTGCGACGGTAAAGGTCCGTTTAGATGGGCTGCCCTTTCCGGCGATCCAAAAGATATTTACGAAACGGACAAGGCGGTAATGGAAACTTTTCCGGAAAACAAAGCTCTTATTAGATGGATCGAGTTAGCCCGAAAGAAAGTGCACTTTCAAGGATTGCCCGCGCGCATTTGCTGGCTTGGCTACGGCGAACGCGCTAAGATGGGAAAAATATTTAATCGATTGGTAGCGGATGGTAAAGTAAGCGCGCCAATCGTAATCGGCAGAGATCATTTGGATTGCGGCTCGGTTGCTTCACCCAATCGCGAAACAGAAGCGATGAAGGACGGAAGCGACGCAATTGCCGACTGGCCGATTCTAAACGCATTGCTCAACGCAATAGGAGGCGCAAGCTGGGTTTCGGTTCATCACGGCGGCGGCGTAGGTATCGGTAAATCGATTCACGCCGGAATGGTTGTGGTAGCTGACGGAACATCTGAAGCCGAAGCCAGGCTCGAACGTGTTCTAACCTATGATCCCGGAATGGGAATCGCCCGTCACGCAGATGCCGGTTATCAACAGGCAATAGACAATGCAAAAAAATTCTCAATCAAAATTCCTATGCTGAAATAAAGGAGGTTAGTTATGAAAGTTTTAATAGCGGACAAATTTCCGGAACATTACGTAAAAGCTCTTAAGGATGACGGCCTTGATGTAATATATAATCCGAAATTGGGAGAGAATGATTTACCAGAAGCGGTAAAAGGAATTGACTGCCTTGTAGTTCGATCGACTGTTGTGAACGCAAAAACAATCGAAGATTCCGATCAGTTAAATCTTATTGTACGCGCAGGCGCAGGCGTTAATAATATTAACATTGCGGCGGCAAATAAAAAAGGCGTTTACGTTTCCAATTGTCCGGGTAAAAATTCAATCGCCGTTGCCGAACTCGCCATTGGTCTTATGCTCGCTCTCGATAGAAGAATCGCTCATAATGTTATGGATTTTAAAGCAGGCAAATGGAACAAAGGCGAATATTCCAAAGCCGAGGGATTATTCGGTAAGACTTTAGCAATTGTTGGTTACGGCGCCATCGGTAAAGAAGTTGCTAAGCGGGCGCAGGCTTTAGGTATGAATATCTATGCTAAGGATGTTTCCCGCATAGAAGGTTACGGCGTTAAAGATTTTTCCGAATTCGATCAGATACTTCCGATTGCAGATGTTGTTACCGTGCACCTTCCGCAAACGCCCGAAACCAAAAATCTGTTTAACGATCAAATGTTCGGGTACATGAAAAAAGGAGCAATATTCATAAACACTTCACGCGCCGGCGTTATTGATGAGGCGGCATTAATTAGAGCCGTGAAAGAGAAAAATTTGAAAGTAGGATTAGATGTATTTAACGATGAACCGGAAAACAAAACCGGATCCGTTTCCTCGGAATTGCAAAAACTGGATAATGTTTACATTACCCATCACATCGGAGCTTCTACCGAACAAGCTCAGAATGCGGTTGCTGAAGAAACGGTAAATATTATTCTTGGATACATTAACAGCGGCGTAATTGCCCATTGGGTTAACAGGGCCAAGGTTACCGGTTCTCATTATCAACTGGTAGTTAAGCATTACGATAAGCCTGGTGTTCTCGCTTCTGTGCTCGATGTGTTGCGCGACGGTAATATAAATGTTGAGGAAGTTGAAAATATTATTTTCGACGGCGGCATGGTTGCCTGCTGTACTATGAAACTTGATACGCCCGCTACCGGAGAGATGTTGGAAATGATTAGAAAGAATTCCAACATAATTTCTTATTCGCACATGCAGCTTTAATAACAAGGGCGAACTAAACCGCGTTATGCAGGTTAGTTCGCCCATGCACTTTCTCTAAACAAACTTTACATCAAACATATCGTCGATTATACCGTGATAATAAACTAATTTTATTAATTCGTTAACAGCAGTATTTTCGTTTTCGGTCATCTCAAAGTACACCGATTCGAGATTATCTTTAATTAACGATTTGGTTTCGGAACTGTAGGAAAGATCATCAAGAATATTTTCTAATCGATCTTCAATAATGCCGTCGACGCCGGCTGAAAGATCGTTAAACGCTGTCAACGCAGATTTATCAAGCGAAGCAAACACAAAGCTTACGTACGGCAAGTCTAGCATCTCGGCAATCTCATCCGAAAAGCTTAAGCCATTGTTTACGTTCCACAAAGTAAAATTTTCGTCGCCTACCACAATGTAATTTTTTTGAGATGCCGGCGATTGGCTGGTTTCCAAACTTACCTGTACTTGCGAGGAAAACCTTTCCGAGAAAAGAATCTTGCTTAAGATTATTTCGTTTAAAGAAATATCTCCTCTCAGATAAAGATTTTCGGGTTTATGTTCGGATTCCAAAAAATAAATGTATGAGTTGGATAACAGCCCGTCGAACGATACCCCCGTTTTACCAGAAACATGAAGATGCTGATGCTTGATGAGATCCAAAGTTGGAATCATTCCTACAGCGGAAGTATTGGTTTCGAGCTCTTTTGTTATAAGCGCAGATTCGAGAAACACCAATTCAATGCCCACATCTTTGGAAAGAGAGTTTAACAATATTGACGAGTAAATATTTTTGGGGGCAATAATTTTCATTGTCTTCAAAATTTAAAAATAAAAAAGCCGCTCACTGTAAGCGGCTTAGATCTAAAAACAGATTCTTACTTAACGTTTTTGTCTTTGATGCGTGCTGCTTTTCCGGAAAGACTTCTGAGGTAATAAAGTTTAGCACGGCGAACCTTACCTTCGCGAACAACTTCAATCTTGGCAAGTTTTGGCGAATAGAAAGAAAAAATTCTTTCAACACCAACGCCGCTTGCAATTTTACGAACGGTAAAAGTTTTATTCATGCCGTTTCCGCGGATGTTGATAACATCGCCTTCGAAGGGCTGTATTCTTTCTTTATCGCCTTCAATAACTCTAACGTGAACGCGAATATGGTCTCCGGTCTTAAACGCGGGAAATTCCGTATTCATCATATCTTTTGTCAGTTCTTTTAATTTGTCCATCGCTTACTCCATATTATTTATTTTTTTCCAATTTTCGGTTAAAATTTTGGATTGCTCTTCTTTCCACTCTCTAATTTTTTTATCGTTACCGGAGAGCAAAATATCCGGTACTTTCATTTCTTTAAACTCTGCCGGTCGTGTATAATACGGCGCTTCAATTACATCGCCGTCCATAAGCGAATCGTTCAAAGCCGATTCGCTGTCATTCAAAACGCCGGGTATAAGCCGAACTACAGAATCGATTATAACCAACGCCGCAATTTCTCCTCCGGTTAAAACGTATCTGCCAATTGATATTTCATCAGTCGCGAAACGTTGGCGAACCCTGTCGTCGACTCCTTTATAGTGCCCGGCAATTATCATCAAATTTTTTTTAAGCGAGAATTTATTCGCCGTTTTCTGATCGTAGAATTTTCCGCCGGGTGACGGATAAATTAAATGATCGTATTCTCTCTCGCTCATTAATTTTTCAATACATTCAAAGAACGGTTCCGGCTTTAACAACATTCCCGGTCCGCCGCTAAACGGCTTATCGTCAATTTGTTTGTGTTTATCGTGAGCATAATCTCTCAGATTATGCACGTAAATCTCAACTATTTTTCGGTCCTGTGCCCTTTTTAGAATGCTCGTATTAATTGGGCTCGTCAGTAAATCCGGTACGGCAGAAATTACATCAATTCTCATCGTCGTATAAAAGGTCACAATCGGGCACAAGCACTAATGTTTTCAATTCCGAATCAAATTCTTTTATATAATCTTTAACTGCCGGCAAAAGAATTTCTTTTTGATCGGCATTTTCGATTACATAAACATCGTTCGCGGGCAAAATCAAAACATCTTTAACGTACCCAATAAATTCCGAATTCCTGAAAACTTTACAGCCAATTACATCATGAATGAAAAAAGTATTTTCCGAGAGCTTAACCGAATTTTTCTTATCGATAAAAATTTTTTTCCGCAGAAACATTTTAGCATCGTCTTCGGAGTCGATTCCTTTAAACTTAAGCGCGAAATTATCGCCGCTTCGAGA
>JAKAHQ010000346.1 GCA_021814855.1 Bacteroidota bacterium
ACGAAGTAATTGCGAACCGCGCGCTTGAACTTTTAGGTCATGAAAAAGGAGAATACAAATATTGTCATCCCAATAATCATGTTAACCTATCGCAGTCCACAAACGACGCTTATCCCACATCGGTTAAAATCGCAATTATAAACAGTAACAAAAAATTAATCCAGGTACTCGAACTGCTTATCGAGTCGTTTAGAAATAAAGCAAAAGAATTTGCGCATATAATTAAAATGGGAAGAACGCAACTGCAGGATGCTGTGCCTATGACCCTTGGTCAGGAGTTCGAAGCGTATGCGGTTATGCTCGGCGAAGAAATACAGAGACTGGATCAAAACGCAAAATTATTTCTCGAAGTAAATATGGGCGCTACTGCGATAGGCACGGGTATTAATGCCGACCCGCGTTACAGCGAAAAGTGCATCGAGCATCTTAGGGAAATTACCGGGCTTGATATAGTTCTCGCCGAAAATCTTGTTGAAGCCACACAGGATACCGGCGCGTTTGTTATGTATTCTTCCGCTGTTAAAAGATTGGCAGTTAAGCTTTCAAAAATCTGCAACGATCTAAGGTTGTTGTCTTCCGGTCCGCGCACCGGCTTAGGCGAAATCAATTTACCTCCAATGCAGCCCGGTTCATCCATCATGCCTGGAAAAGTTAACCCGGTTATTCCGGAAGTTGTAAATCAAATTGCGTTTAAAGTAATCGGTAACGATTTAACAGTGACTCTTGCCGCGGAGGCGGGGCAGCTCGAACTTAATGTTATGGAGCCGGTCATTGTCCAAAGCATTTTTGAATCGATCGAAATGCTGAAGAACGGTATGAATACGCTAAAGTATAAATGCATCGACGGAATTACTGCCAACGAAAAACACTGCCGCGAGCTTGTTGAAAACAGTATCGGGCTCGTAACGGCTCTTAATCCCGTGCTTGGTTATGAAGTCTCCACCCAGCTTGCTAAGGAAGCGTTGGAAAATAACCGCGGCGTTTATGAATTGGTGCTCGAAAAAAATCTTCTAACCAAAGAAGCTCTTGATAAAATTCTTGCGCCGGAAAATATGATTGGCCCGAAGAGAATGAGCTAAATTAAAATTGTCCGTATCTTTCCGTGGAAATTATCATCTAACAATAAGTGAAAAGATAATTGTTTATTATTGATTTGGAAATTTTATGACTGTGAAAATTTAATGCAATCCGTGGTACAAATATTTATTGGAAGTTTGCTGCTTAGCTTGGTTCATGCAACCATTCCGAGCCACTGGCTTCCGTTGGTCGCTTTGAGCAAAGCTGAAAAATGGAGCCGGCGCGAGACCTCGATAATAACGGCAATTACCGCCGCTTCGCATACAATCAGCACTGTAATCATCGGGATTATTGTGGGGCTGGTAGGTTATAAAATTTCTGAGTCATATCATTTCATTACAAAGATTATTGCGCCGGCAATACTTATTGCGCTCGGCTTGATTTATTTCTTACTGGAATACCGTCACAGTCTAATTCATTCCGAACATCAACATCACCATATTGATGTTGGAATGATTGTGGAGCGGAAGAAAAGTAAACGATCGATTGTGCTTGCCCTGGTTGTTGCTATGTTTTTTTCGCCATGTCTCGAAATTGAAATCTATTACTTTACAGCGAGCCATTTAGGATGGCTTGGCATTTCAATTGTGTCGACGGTTTACTTTTTTGTAACCATAATCGGTATGGTGCTGCTTGTTCATTTTGCGTCCAAAGGTGTGCAAAAATTAAATTGGCATTTCTTAGAGCATCACGATAAACTGATCAGCGGAATTATTCTTGTGCTGGTTGGCCTGCTCGCGGTATTTGTAGAGTTTTAGTTCAGCGTCTCCGGGATAAACATTTTTTACCGCGGAGGCGCTGAGAAAGTTAAATACCCATTTCCTTTAAAAGATTTTCTGCGCCGGAAAATTTATCCAATACCCACAGAACATAACGTATATCTACGCCGATTGACCGGCTGTAAGATTCATTCCATGCGAAATCGTTAATGGTTGCTTCAAAGGCGCGGTCAAAATTTATTCCTATTAAATTTCCATAAGCGTCAAGAACAGGGCTGCCGGAGTTTCCGCCCGTTGTATCCATGTTGTACAACATTGCCACGGGAAGCTTGCCGGTTTTCTTGCCTGTGAATTTTCCAAAATCCTTTTTGTTGTAAAGAGTTTTTAATCTATCCGGAATGGCAAAATCTTCTCCGCCCCCGGCATTCTTCTCTATCACGCCGTCGATCGATGTGAACGGTTCGTAATATACTGCGTCCGAAGGATTGTAGCCGCGGATGTAACCGTAAGTCAAACGGAGCGTGCTGTTGGCATCCGGAATAAAATTGGTTTTTTTCCAGAGCATCTTTACATCGACAAGATCGCCGTAAAGTTTATTGAGTCTTCCTTCGTTCTTTTGACTCTCTTTGTCCGATGCTTCATTCTGCAAACGGATTTTTCTTGCAAATATAAAAAGAGGATCCTGCATTGCCGCAATTTGTTCCGGCGACTTTGTAAGCAGCTGATCGAAATATTCTTCGTCTCTGATCTTTGAGTTGGTCACTGCCGAATCGATAAAATTTTGAAAAGTCTCTTCCGGATTTGTGCCGTTGCCTTCCAATAATTCGTCAACCGCGGCAATCCTGAATGATTCCTTAAAACCGGAAGCGTCAATAAGCATCTTGAGAAGCATTATATTTTCAAAGTCCGGGTTGTAATTTTTTCTGAGACTTTCGTAATACGAAAGCGTTCGGTTAATATTTTTATCATGGAAAGCGGTTTGTCTTTCGCTTTCCGGTTTTCGTAATTCTTCCGTATAGTTAAGAATAAAATTTGCAAGGGAAATTGTCGGTGAAAAATTATAAAGTTGGCGCAGCCATAAATCTGCCGGCGCGTTCTCGTCTACTTTTTCAAAAACGTTTTTAAGCTCGGAGAATAAATTTCTGTATCGATCAGCTAATTTCGGATCGTTATTGATGAAATCCAGGAGTTTCCTTTCTTCCTCCTTCTTCTCGCCGATCAAATCGATTCTCTTTAGTCCCTTTATTTTACCCTGATAATTTTTCATAGTATTGGCAAGACCTTTTATCCTGCTTGCGAATGCGAGCCGGAGAGAATCGTTATCCGTGCTTAAGTCCTGCATAGTTTGGATTGCATACTGGTACAAATTTGATATGTAGGGAAGAAGATATTCCTGCTGGTACTGTAAATAGTAGGACGGCCGGTGACGGAATGTTCTTCCGGGGTAACCAAGCATGAAAACAAAATCGCCTTGTTCAGCTCCGTTTGGA
>JAKAHQ010000347.1 GCA_021814855.1 Bacteroidota bacterium
CGATCTCGGTTTTAAACCAAGTTTCCGTAATGCTTACTTTTTCGTTTAAAGGTTTATAAATGACAATTTTTTTATTGCGTAAATCTGTAATTGAGTGAATGCCCGAATCCTTTCTTGTTAATAACAGAATTCTATCCAGGCTTCTATCGCCTGTAACATAAGCAACAAAAGGAGTCAGGTTAATTCGATCTTTAAGAGTCAGGTATTCGTAAGAAGTTAAAACGACAAGATCAATGCGCTTCTTGCGGCAATCTTCTTCTATCGATTTTATCTGGTCGTAAATTTTTACGTCGGCGTAATTATTTTTCTCCCATTCATGAATCATTTTTTGCAGTAAAATATTTGCGGCGGCTTTTGCGTCAATAACGTTTGTGCTCGTAAAAATATATATGCTGCAGCCAACATAAACAGTATCCGGGGGGGAACTAGAAATCTGACAAAATAAATTTCCCGCAGAAAACAAAAAAATGCCTGTTATAAGATGGATCAGCAGTCTCCGCCGTAACATCACAAACTCTTAATTATTCTTTGAATAATTAGAAAGCAGCGATTCCAATTCGGCTTCAAGAATAACATTCTGATACTGAACCAACTCCAGCTGTGCTTCCATCATCGATTCGGTTAATTGAGCTTGTATCAGGTCGGCAAGCTCCATCAAGTCCGCGAAATATCCTTTTTCTATCAACTCTCTGTTTTCTGTTGCGGAAGAAGCAGCTTCTTTAGATGAAACGATTTTTTCATTCGAAGATTCAAGTTGATAGTATAAAGCTTGCAGTTTAAGAGTTAATCCGTTTACTAGTAATGTTTTCTGTTCGGAAAGCTGGTCGTAATTTGCTTTCGCCTCATCAACTTGAGCGCTTGTTCTCAATCCGTTGAAAAGATTCATTCGAATGCCAAGTCCTACAATCCAGGTATCCTTGTTGTCTTTTGTTGTAAATCCGTAATCATAACCGCTGAATAAATGCCGGTAGGTGCCGGTTAAGGCAATTGAAGGATAATAATCGCTTTTTGATTCGTCAATCTTTGCAGTTAAAGCATCAAGCCCATTTTTTACTTTTGCAATAAAAGGATTTTTCGCAAGAAGAGTATCCACCATGCTGTCCAGAGAAGAATGAACAATTGCGTTAGGAAATTCTTTTTCCGTAACCTCAACTTCGTTTTTCCAGTTTAACCCCATCGCATAGACTAAAGCGGATTTTGCAACTTTTTGTTCGCCGTTTAACTCGCTCACAATGGATTTGATAGCGTCGACAAAAATTTTATTTTTTAAATAGTCGCTCTTTGTAACTTTTCCCGATCCTTTTGTGTAAAGTGCTTCGGTGAAAGAAAGAGTTGCTGCCATTCTGTCTTCGGCGTCCTGAGCTATTTGTTTTAAGTGTTCGGCAAGAATTACGGAGTAAAAGAGCTTTTTGGTTTCCAAAATTATCTGGTCGTCGTTGCTGCGTACATCCTGCCTTGCCATTTCCAAATTCGATTCCGCTTGTTTTACAAACGAAGAAATTTTTCCACCCAAAAAAAGCGGCAGCATAAAATCCAATTGAACTCCGATTGATTGTTTATCCGCAACCTTAATATTTTGTTCGGGCACGTTAAATGTAATGGCTGGTATAAACATTGTTCCAAAATTCATCGATGGCGTTTGTATTGCCGTGGAAGGCATAATAAAATTCATATCCTGGTCCTGAATAGTATACCCTGAACTTAAATCCACCGAAGGGTAATGCCCGGAATTAGCTTGTTTGATTTTTAACTCGGCAATCTTAAGAGCATAGTTCTTAACATCTCTGGATTTATTGTTCTTCAAGGTAAGGTCTATACACTGCGGCAAAGAAAGTTTTAAAGTATCTGTAGATGAAACACTCTGGCCGTCGACAATATGGGTATAAAAAATTAATATTGAGCACAATTTGATAAATGACTTGTATGTAGGTTTCATCGCGTCACCCCTGAAAAAGTGATAAAAAGATTATAGCTGATACACATCCTCCCCATATTATCGAATGATAAAACATTTAGTTTAAATATAATGGGCATAGTTCATATCTGAATTACCGTTTCTTACAGTTAATTCGCAATTGTGCAGAAGAAATTTTAATCCATTCTATATTTGAAATTAAAACGGCAAGGATTTTGTTTAAATTTTCTCAATTTGTTTTTCTGATGCGCCAAGCGTTTCCGTATAAACATAATAAGTTTCTTTTTCAAAACAGACAAAGCAAACAATATCTACTATGTTACCGGATTCGAAGAAATTTCTCACGGTTTTTATCGCGATTGCTGCCGCTCTTTTTATTGGGAATCTATATGCGCCTGTGCTTATCGATGGGAACGCAATTGATTTGATGCCGTAATTGATAGCCAGTGCCATGGAATTTTTATAGCAGGCAGCCAGCAGTTCATCTTCGTTTTCATATCCCCCGCGCCAAATTGGTCCAACGGTATGAATAACGTATTTGGCAGGTAAATTATATCCCGCTGTAATTTTTGCTTGGCCGGTACTGCAGCCGTTTAACTTTTTACACTCTGCAAGCAGTTGCGGACCAGCAGCTCGGTGGATAGCGCCGTCTACCCCTCCTCCGCCAAGTAAACTTCTGTTTGCTGCGTTAACTATAGCGTCGAACTTTAATTTGGTGATGTCGCCTTCCACAACTATTATTTTAGAGTTTGCTTCCATTCAATTTTACTCCTTCGTGAATCGAATAATTAAATCATTCAAATTTGGAAACGACGTAAGTAATTTTGACCGTCTGGCTAATTCGAAATCTGAGAAATCGAATCCCGGCGAAACAGTGCATCCAACCAGAGAAAAAGAATTTTTATTTTCGACCTCGGCCGCAAACCACGTTCCTGCTTTAATTACAAATTGAAATTTTTCATTATTGGAGAGATTGTTGCCAAGTTTAACCGACTTATAACCTTTTTTGTCAAGACAATGAATTATAACCGGCGATCCTTTATAGAAATGCCAAATTTCGTCGGAGAGAATACAGTGAAATAATGAGACTTGTTCTTTAAGAAGCATAAAATAAATGGAAGTGGAAAAGCTTCTATTACCGGTATATCGCTTGGGAAGCGATCCTCGCTCGATCATTTCATGCGATCTATAAATCTCGCTGAAAAATCCTCCCTCTGGATGAGGTTGTAATTTAAGCTCTTGAATTAGAAAAGACGTTTCTTCCATTTCCGCCTCCGCGAATCTTAAAATAATTATTGCCTAATGAATTTATCATTTTCCAGAGAAATGTTTTGGGTGTAAGAAAAAATATTTACCATTTTGACACAACT
>JAKAHQ010000348.1 GCA_021814855.1 Bacteroidota bacterium
CCGCAAGGGTAATTGGTAATTCCCGTTTGCTGGCTCCGTCTCAATTTTTGGTTATCGCAAAAGATTCTAACTTCTTCAACATATATGGCAGATTGCCTGATATACAAATCTCCAGGTTCGGTTCATTAAACAACGGCGGAGATAAAGTAATGATTAGCGATTCTTTGGGAAGAGTAATAGACTCGCTCTATTACACTTCCGGTTGGGGAGGTTTATCCGGCAAATCTTTGGAGAGAATAGATGTTTTTGGTTCCTCGACAAATCAATCCAACTGGGGTACAAGCGAGAGCATTAACAATGCAACGCCCGGTAAGGTAAATTCAATTGTCTCGAGGAAATATGATTTATCTTTTCTTGGAATTTGGTGCGGCGCAAATTATGCGGTGATAGGAACCGAACTCGAAATTACCGTATCGATCATCAATAATGGTAAAAATACTGTGAATGATTTCAAGGTAAATATTTACCGGGATAAAAACTTTGATGATGCTTCTTCCCCGGACGAACTTCTGAAAACATACGCAGGAACCGGCCTTGGTTCTCAAATAGTTAGAACAGTAAAGTTTTCAGTTTCTGATTTCGTAAGCGGAATGAATCGGTTTATAGCGGAAATACTTTGCGGCGAGGATGAAAACACGGAAAACAATTACGCAAAGGTTACTATTAACGGTGTTTCGATAAATGTCTTTAAAGGCGACCTTATAGTAAACGAAATAATGTACGCGCCCAACTCTACTGAGCCGGAGTGGATAGAAATTTATAACGCAAACAATAAGCAAATAAATCTTTTGGGATTTCAAATTGCGAACAAGTCCGGCTCTGCAAAAGTCTTTAATCAACCGGCAACGATTAACCCGAATGAATATTTTGTTGTGGCTAAGGACAGTTCGATTTTTATAAAATATGGATTTTTCCCCGGATGCTTGATCACATCGTTTCCAACCTTGTCTAATACCGGTGATAAAATTGTCCTAATCGATTCGCTCGGTCGTACAATCGATTCGCTCGAATTCAAAACCTCGTGGGGCGGAGTCGGAGGAAAATCGCTCGAAAGGATTGATACGAAACTGTTATCTGCCGATTCTGCAAATTGGAAATCTTGTGTTAACCTAAATGGCGGCACGCCCGGTAAAATTAATTCAGTGTCGAAGAAAAATTATAATTTGTCTCTGGATAAAATTTTGTTCGATCCTAAGAATCCGCTTAAGGGCGATAGGGTAAAAATAACAGCGGAGGTAAGTAATATCGGAAATAATCCCGCATCGTTTACAATAAATTTATTTGAACTGGAGAGGGCGGGAAATAAAATTAAGCTTGAGGAATCGCCTAAACAATATTTAGATAAGGAAGGCATGCTTAGTTATAAGTTTACGTACGTAGTACCTGAAATAAATTGTAAGAACACATTTGAAGTATGCGTGGATTTTTTAGATGATCAGGATCAATCAAATAATTGTCAAACGTCGAGCGTAAATCCCGGTTACCTTCCGTCGGTGGTAGTAGTAAATGAAATTATGTACAATCCAATTAACGAAGAACCCGAGTGGATTGAATTATACAACAACAGCGGGTACGATGTTGATATTGACAGTTGGTCGGTATTGGATGTAATGACAACCCCGGTTGCAACTGTTATTAAATCGCCGGAAACAATCTTTCCTAAAAATTCTTTCTTGGTGATTGCAAAAGATTCTACACTCGGAATATTCCATAAACAAATTCCTCAAGGGGTAATCGTTTCTTCTTTTGCAAACTTGAATAACGACGGCGACGGCATAGTTGTAAAAGACTCGCGGGGAGCGGTAATTGATTCTGTGAGGTACGAACAGGGCTGGGGAGGTTCCGGCGGCCGTTCCCTGGAGAGAAAATCCGTCAACGGTTTATCAACAGAAAAAATTAATTGGGGCTCCTCGATGGATATGGAACTGAGTACGCCGGGAAGAGTGAACAGCTTAACACAAAAGAAAAATGATCTGCGCATTACGGGTGTTTCCTGTACACCGCCATTTCCGGTTTATGGGGATAAAGTAACGCTCTCGGCAAATATTTCGAATGCAGGCTTGAGTACCGCGAACAGCTTTGAAGTAATATTTTATTCGATAGCGGGGAATGATACCACGCAGTTCAGCCGAATAGATTTTTTTAATCTCGCTGCCGGAGACTCGGTATTCGTAAATTCTGTAACCGGATTCGAGTTAAATGAAAGTAAAGTTGTATATATAAAGATATTTTTTAATCAGGATGAAGAACCGGCAAACAATTTTTATTCTTTGACGATTACTCCCGGCATAAAGAGAAGCGCAGTAGTGATAAGCGAAGTGATGTTCGATCCGCGTTCCGGTGAATCCGAATGGGTGGAGATATATAATTCTTCCGATGGATCTATCGACTTAAAAAACTGGTCGATAAGCGATTTGCTTCCTACTCCTACTAAGGCATTGATCACGACAAAAAACCAGGTCTTGGACGCTGGTGAGTTTGCGGTAATCGCCTCGGATACGTCAAGGTTTCCTTATTTGCCTCCGAAAAAATTTTTCCAGTCGAAGTTCGGCGCTCTCAATTCTTCGGACGGGGTTATTCTTTACGATTTCCGCGGCGTTGTTATAGATAGTTTGAAATACAATTCCGGTTGGAGCGGAATGAAAGGCCAATCCATTGAAAGGGTTTCGTTTGCATCTGCAACTAGCGACAGTACCAACTGGATTTCGAGTATGAGCAACGCAGGCGCAACTCCAGGTATGAAATGTTCGATATCTTCGATGCAAGTGTACAAGGATGGCAGTTTTGTAATTAACGAAATCATGTTCGATCCCTCTGCCGGCAATTCTGAATATTTGGAATTTTATAATACAACAGACGATTCGATCCAGCTCGGCGGCGTAGTTGTAAAAATCGGCACAAACACAAAAATAAAACTGTCCAACACTTTTCTATGCGTGTCGCCTAAAGAATATTTTGTGCTTGCGGCGGATAGTTCCGTCTTTACAAATTATTCCTGGCTTAAGTCGAATTCAAATGTGGCGGTTGCAAATTCAAATTTCGCATTATCAAATGAAGGCGCCTCGCTTGTTCTCAAAGATTTCTTTGCCAATACAATCGATTCCCTAGCGTATTCGTCGGCCTGGCATAATAAAAATATTCTTACCACCAAGAACAAATCTTTGGAGCGGCTCAATCCTTCGCTGTCATCAAATGATAATAAGAATTGGAGTACGTCTTTGGCCCCCGACGGTGGTTCGCCGGGAAAGACGAACTCGATCTTTACACAAAATCTTTCGCGTA
>JAKAHQ010000349.1 GCA_021814855.1 Bacteroidota bacterium
TAATTCGGCTTATAAAATTTTCCCACCAAGCATTTTAGTCGGTGAATCATTTCATACGTTCTTGGCGTTCCTTGAGAAATATGATGTAAAGGATATTATTGCGGACGGCAAGTCCGTAAGCGACACTTTTCGTCTCGGTAATAATTATTTCCAATTTATTATTGAGGGTGTTAAGAAATTCAACGTTTGCCAGGTTTACGGCCGCGATATTTCGGAACTGAAACACACGGAACTCGAACTGAAGAATGCGCTAAGCAGAGCCGAAGAAGCCAAGCAGTTGAAAGAATATTTCCTTGCCCAAATCTCCCACGAAATTCGGGCTCCTCTTAATGTTATTGTCGGTTATTCCGATATTCTCACAGAAGAATTAAAAGAGTTTAAGAATGACGATATTGCAAATATTCTGCGCTCTATGAAGAATAACAGCAAACGTCTTTACAGAACATTTGATCTTCTGCTCAACATGTCGCAGCTTCAAACAGGAAGATACGACGCACGTTTTGAGAAAGTTGATCTGTATGCGATGTTGGAAACTCTTGAAGCCGACTTTAGATCTTTGGCGGAGGAAAAAAATCTCGATCTTCATTTAAATAAAAATATTCCGAACGGCGCAAAAGTAATTGCCGATCACTACTCGATCTCGCAAGTATTTATCAACCTAATCGATAATTCAATTAAATATTCTTCTTCCGGCAAAATTGATATTGTTGTGTACAAACATGATTCAAAAACATGCGTTGATATCAGCGACACCGGCAAAGGAATGTCGAAAGAATTTATCGATAAACTTTTTACCCCGTTTACCCAAGAAGAAATGGGCTATACCCGTCGTTACGAAGGCACAGGTCTCGGTTTAGCCATCGTTAAAAGCTTCGTGGAAATCAACAGGGCAAAAGTAAAAGTTAAAAGCGAAGTAAATAAAGGAACAACATTTACCATTATATTTAACGGAGAAAAAATATAATGAGTTCTAACAATTCTAAACCTAAATTGCTCATCACGGAAGACGATATAGAAAATCAAAAATTCCTCCAATTCTTTCTTAAAAGATATTTTCTTGTCGACACATGCGATTCTTCCGAAACATTTTACGATAGGATGAGCAAAGAACATTACGATATTATTCTTATGGATATTTCCATTAAGGGGAATAAAAACGGACTTGAGCTTACTAAGGAAATAAAGAGTAACCCAAATTCATCCGGGATACTTGTTGTTTGTTACACCGCTCATGCATTTAACCGGGATCGTATAAACGCCATGGATGCAGGATGCGATGCATACATAAGCAAGCCGACGGATGTTTATATACTCTTAAACTCTTTGATAAGTTTACTTCAAACAAAAGGAATTCAGATGCTGGGTGGTTCATCCCCAGCAATGGGATTTGCAACTTCATAAAAAAAGCCCCGGTAACTACCGGGGCTTTTAATTAATTATTACGCTTTCTTTTAATATCGATAGTAATCCGGTTTAAACGGTCCTTCAACTTTTACACCGATATAATCCGCCTGTTTTTTATTAAGCAAATCCAGCTCAACGCCAATTTTTTCCAGATGAAGTTTAGCCACCTGCTCATCAAGATGTTTAGGTAGCATATAAACTTTATTTTCATATTTACCCGAATTATTCCAGAGCTCGATTTGCGCAAGGCATTGATTTGTAAATGAATTAGACATCACAAATGACGGGTGACCGGTAGCGCAGCCAAGATTAACCAATCTTCCTTCGGCCAATACAATTATATCTTTACCATCAATTGTATATTTATCCACCTGAGGTTTAATAGTATCTCTTGTGCCGCCGTAATTTGCATTAAGCCAAGCCATGTCTATCTCATTGTCGAAATGGCCGATGTTGCATACAACGGCTTTGTCTTTCATCAAGCGAAAATGCTCTTCCCTGATAATATCTACATTGCCGGTAGCGGTAACAATTATGTCCGCACGCGGAACAGCGTTGATCATCTTCTTTACTTCGTAACCGTCCATTGCAGCCTGCAATGCGCAGATAGGATCGATCTCCGTAACAATTACTCTAACGCCGGCGCTTCTTAACGATTGAGCCGAACCTTTGCCTACATCGCCGTAGCCGGCAACAACTGCAACTTTACCGGCCATCATTAAATCGGTCGCCCGTCTAATTGCATCAACCAGCGATTCGCGGCAGCCGTACTTGTTATCAAATTTCGATTTGGTCACGGAATCGTTTACGTTAATTGCAGGAAGAGGAAGAATTCCTTTTTCAACCCGCTCATATAATCTGTGAACGCCGGTCGTAGTCTCTTCCGAAATTCCTTTTATGCCTTTGACAAGTTCAGGAAATTTATCGAGGACCATATTGGTTAAATCTCCGCCGTCATCTAAAATCATGCTCAAAGGTTTTTTATCTTCGCCAAATAAAAGAGTTTGCTCAATGCACCAGTCGAACTCTTCGAGGTTCATTCCCTTCCACGCAAAAACAGGAATTCCCGCAGCAGCTATTGCTGCAGCCGCGTGATCTTGAGTTGAAAAAATATTGCACGACGACCATCTTACTTCCGCGCCAAGTTCAATCAGGGTTTCAATTAGCACCGCTGTTTGAATTGTCATGTGGAGGCATCCCGCAATTCTTGCACCTTTAAGCGGTTTGCTCTTACCATATTGTTTTCTCAAAGCCATTAATCCAGGCATTTCGGCTTCGGCCAGCTGAATTTCTTTCCTGCCCCACTCAGCCAGCGAAATATCTTTTACTTTATAATCTGCAACTTTTGTTTCCAATACCTGACTCATTTTACTTCCTTTTTATTTAATATACTTTTTGAACACGGGCACCAAATCTAATTGTTCCCATGTAAAATCTTTATCGTTTCTTCCGAAGTGACCGTACGAAGTAGTCTTTTGGTAAATTGGTCTTCGTAATTTTAAGCGCGAGATAATTCCGCGCGGCGTAAGATCTACTTCATTTTTGATCATTGCGGCAATTTCCAGATCCGAAATTTTTCCCGTCCCTTTTGTATCAACGTAGATAGAGACGGGCTCAGCCACACCGATGGCATAAGCAAACTGAACTAAACATTCCTTTGCCAACTTAGCAGCTACAACATTTTTAGCAATATGCCGAGCGGCGTATGTCGCGCTTCTATCAACCTTGGAAGGATCTTTTCCCGAAAAAGCTCCGCCGCCGTGAGGCGCCCAGCCGCCGTATGTATCGACAATAATTTTTCTTCCGGTAACACCGCTGTCGCCGTGAGGTCCGCCAATCTCAAATCTGCCGGTCGGATTTACAAAATATTTTG
>JAKAHQ010000350.1 GCA_021814855.1 Bacteroidota bacterium
CCACAATACAGAGTCCGTTGTCGTGTGGGCGTCGCCTACGACAGTGACCTGAACGAAGTTGAGCATGTCCTTCTCAATGCGCTGAAAGACAACCCCTATATTCTTCAAGAACCGATGCCGAGAGTGCGGTACCGGAATTTGGGTGATTGGGCGGTGGAGCTGGAGGTTCTGGCCTGGATCAAAGATCCTCGCGACCGGGGAGTAACCCAGGATTTGATTATCCGGGAAATTCATCAGGCGTTTCGGGAGGGAAAGATTGACATCCCTTACCCTCGAAAGGAGATTACAATCCGGAAAAGTGATGCGGAATATTCTTGACAGTATCTGCAAAAAGAATGAAAATTAGCCTGTTGTGGTCGTAATGCGGTGACGGTTCTGCCTGCAGATAAAGCGCAGATATTGCCTTACCGATGATGCGACTCATGACACCATGATATGCAGCCGAGATTCGTTTTAAACAACGAATGCGGGGGACCCAGGATTTCGGGGCGAATTCCTTTTACGACAAAGGATAGGGTACTTTCAAGCCCAAGCCCGACAGCTAACCTCGCAGGCAACTGAAAGGGCAACTGACAGCGTTTTATCCAAAAGCCGCCGGTTTTGCACCGACGGCTTTTTTGCGTTCAAGTCCTGTAAGGCGCTGCAGTCTCATATCGAGTATTGCTTTCGCCTGGATTTCGGAAAGCTTGAACCTCTTCATCAAATTATTTTTTGCGGTTTCAACATCGCGGGATTTCTTAATTGTTTCGATAACGGCATCAATGTTATCAAGAGCAATGATGTAGCCTTCCAAAATATGCGCGCGTCTTTCGGCAGCCTCGAGATCAAACTTGGTTCTTCTTATAAGAACGTCCATTCTGTGATCAAGAAAATGATCCATCATCTCGCGAAGAGTTAAAACTTTAGGAGTGCCGTTAACAAGCGCAAGCATTATAACGCCGAACGTAACCTGCATCTGCGTATGCTTAAACAACTGGTTGAGAGTTACGGCAGGCTGGCCGTCGCGTTTCATTTCGATTACAACACGCAATCCGTCGCGGTCGGATTCGTCACGGATGTTTGAGATGCCGTCAACTTTTCCGTCGCGTACAAGTTCCGCAATTTTTTCTATCAACGAAGCTTTATTAACCTGGTAGGGGATTTCCGTGATAACAATATTCTCGCGGTCGTTTTTCATTACTTCGATATTCGCTTTCGCGCGAAGTATAATTCTTCCTCTTCCGGTTAAGAACGCTTCCTTAACTCCTTCGTATCCGTAGATAATTCCGCCGGTTGGAAAATCGGGCGCCTTTACAAACTTCATTAATTCTTCGGGTTTCAGTTTCGGATTTTCAATGATCGCGATTAATCCGTCTATAATTTCCCCGAGGTTATGCGGCGGAATATTTGTAGCCATACCAACAGCAATTCCGCTGGCGCCGTTAACCAAAAGATTCGGAAGATATGCCGGAAGAACTGTCGGTTCTTGCAACGACTCATCAAAGTTGGAAGTGAAGTCAACTGTATTCTTATCGAGATCGCGAAGCATTTCATCTGCTATTCTCGCAAGACGCGCCTCGGTATAACGCATAGCTGCAGGGCTGTCTCCATCTATCGATCCGAAGTTTCCCTGTCCGTCTACAAGCGGGTAACGCAGCGAGAAATCCTGCACCATTCGCACCATGGAATCATATACGGCACTGTCGCCGTGCGGGTGATACTTACCAAGCACTTCACCCACGATACGTGCGGATTTTTTATATGGTTTATTATGAGGAACACCGAGCTCGTGCATTCCGAAAAGCACTCTGCGGTGAACAGGTTTTAGTCCGTCTCTTACGTCTGGAAGCGCACGAGCAACAATAACGCTCATCGCGTAATCGATGTAAGACGATTTCATTTCTTCTTCTAGTGATACGGGTACTACTTTTTCAAATATGGTTGTCATGTTAAATGAATTTAATTATTAAAAAATTTATTTCTGTTGTTAGTCTCTAAATAAAAATTATAAAAGCATTGCAGCCAAACCAAGGTAAAGAACAATTGTACAAATATCCGTTAACGCCAAAGCAATTGGTCCCGCTGCTATTTTAGGATCCAGTTTCAAAGCATGCAGCGCGGTTGGAACAGTTAGGCCAAGAACCGCGGCAATTACCTGCACCGCAAAAATACTTAAGGCAATTACCAATGCTGAAATTAAAGAACTCTGCCATATCAAAACTATTACTCCGGAGATTACCGCACTGCTTAAACCTATTAACGCGGCGGTTTGAATTTCCTTAAAAATATTTTTTAAATACCATTTCATCGAAGGCTGCGTTGAACGCAATGTTTGTATAGCGACCGTCATTGATTGAATACTGATGCTCTCGCCAAGCCCCAGCATCAAAGTCATAAAGAACGCGATAACAATGCTTTCGGCTAAAGTCGCTTCGAACACGCCGGCAAGCATCGCGCAAATTATGCCGCCGGTAATTGTAGAAAGCAGCCAAGGAAATCTGTATCTCCAAGCCTTGAAAGCAGAGGCGTTTTTAACTTCGGAAATTTTAAAACCAATCTCTTCAAATACATCTTTGACTTCTTCTGGCTCGTCAACATTCAACAGTTCTTCCGTAAAAAGGTTAACGTCAACAATGCCGATAATTTTTCTTTCCCGGTTAATAACAGGAAAAGCCAAAAACTTATAAGTTACAAAGAACTCGCACGCGTCGTAAACAGTTGCTTCCTCGGGTAGCGCGGCAACTCGTTTAACCATTAATTCTTCCAGCGCTTGTCCTAGTTTACCGGTTAACAATCTTCTTGTAGGAAGAACGCCGGCAAGTTTATCCTCGTCGTCAACAACATAAAAATATACTATCCGTTCTCCCAGTCCATCGTTTCTTATTTTATTCAACGCATCTTCAACCGTAAGATTTTTATTAAGCGCCGTAAAATCCTTCCTAACATAGTTAAGAACCGGTTGATGATATGTTGATTTATCATTCATAATCTTGCTCTAATTTCCGCTCTTGCTTTGCCCGGAAAAGATCAAGAACAAGAGCATGATTAAGATACATACAAACTACACATCAAGATTCGCATACTTAGCGTGTTTCTCAATAAAAGCGCGGCGAGGTTCAACAGCATCGCCCATCAATGTTTCGAAAATCTTATCGGCTGCCGCAGCGCTTTCCAGGTTCACCTGTAAAACAGTTCGCGTTTCCGGGTTCATTGTAGTAGACCACAATTGCTCTGGATTCATTTCTCCCAAACCTTTGTAACGCGAAATCAAAATTCCTTTAATGTTTG
>JAKAHQ010000351.1 GCA_021814855.1 Bacteroidota bacterium
AAAACTTTTTTTGGCTTTTAAGAATTTGATTTTGAAAAGGGTGAAGCGCCTTGAGCCAGATTATATCCGCAAAGAAATGCTTCAAATGTACTCGACAATTCTCCGGCAGACAAGTTCCGCGCTTAACGGACCGATAAATATTAAGAAGAATCGCGGCTCGCTCATAACAATCGATTTTATTGTCCAGTACTTTGCGCTTTCTAATATTAAACTTTATGGAAAAATGTTTTCGAAAAGCGCTTACTCGGTGCTTGCGCAGCTTAAGGGTTTGCTAACCGATGAAGAAATCCAAATGCTAAAAGACAATTTTGTTTACTTGCGAACTCTTAGTCTTGTCGTTCAGAATATATTTAATTCAAACCAAACAATAATCCCGGCACCGGCGGATAAGAAGTTACTTACTTCTTCTTTCTTGTGTTTGAAAGAAACCGAGCTTGACGGGCGAATTAACGAAATCCTCAAGATCAACAATTTAATTTTTGAAAAGTATGTCGCAGCTAAATAATTTTTTAAAGAAATATTACGCGGAAATCACCGCGGTACTTGCATTTATTATTTATAACTTTACCATGGCTCCCAGCGTGATGGAAATTGATGCCGGAGAATTAGCGACTGTGCAAACTACACTGGGAATAGCACATCCAACGGGCTACCCTTTGTTTACAATTCTCGGATATCTTTTCCAAAAAATTCCATTGCCGTTATCACCGATTTACAAAGCCAATTTATTTGCCGCATTTTTTTGCGCGCTTGGCATCTGGATATTTATCAAATTCAGTGTCTTGATATTGAAACATAGTTTGAACGTCGGCGCCTTACCACAGCAAACAAAAAGGAAAAAGGGATCAAAAAATTCACAACATGCGATTGAGAAGCTCAGCGATACCGTTATTATTTTTTCGGCAGTCTGTTCGGGAATAATACTGGCTTTCAATAAAACCATTTGGACTCAATCTACTTCGGTAGAAGTTTACTCGCTTCAAATATTTTTAATCGGCTGGATAATTTTTACGGTTATCAAAGCATATTTCCGAAGCGAGGATAAACTTACAAACTGGGCCTGGTTTGGATTTGTGCTTGCACTTGGTTTTTCCAATCACATGACAACTTTACTTCTGCTTCCTTTCGGCGCCATATTGTTTTTTATGAGAGAAAAGCTGAATTCATCTTGCTACAAAAAAATAATTTTTTCACTTGCCGCATTCGTTCCGACAATTATTTTGTTTTACTCTTACTTGCCTATTCGCGCATCCATGAAGCCGATATTAAATTGGGGCAACCCGGTAAGCTTAGAAAATTTCTTCAGGCATGTTTCCGGTAAACAATATCAAGTTTGGATGTTCTCGTCAATCGATGCCGCAAAGGAACACCTCACGCAGTTCTTAAAGGAATTTCCCGGTGAATTCGGTTATGCCGGTTTGATAATTGGATTGATCGGAATTTATTTTTCATACAAAGCGGCAAGGAAAATATTTTATGCATTGCTTGTTACTTTTATATTTGCCGTTCTTTACACGGTTAATTATGATATTCACGATCTCGATTCATACTTTTCCACCGCTTATATAATCTTTTCGGTTTTTATTGCTTTCGGTTTCGTACAGCTCTGGATATATGCAAAAGACGAATTTAATAATCAGAGAACTGCGGCGGTAATTTTACTTGCGGCTTCACTTTTTCCGCTTGCCTTGAATTACGCAGATGTGGACGAAAGCGGCATTCATACTTACGAAGACTACACTAAAGCGGTATTGAACAGCACGGATAGGAATTCAATAATTCTAAGTTACCAGTGGGATTATTTTGTTTCCGCCTCGTATTATTTTCATTACGTCGAAGGATTTAGGAAAGATGTTACGGTAATAGATAAAGAACTTTTGCGCCGTTCGTGGTACTATCTTCAGTTGGAAAGAGATTTTCCAGAGGTGATGAAAAATCTTAACCCGGAAACTTCGGCATTCCTTAATGCCGTTAAACTTTTCGAACGCGGCGATGATTTCGATCCGCATGTAATTGAACAATGTTATAGAAATTTTATGACCGAGCTTGTTGCCAAGAATATTACAGGAAAAAGTTTCTACGTAGGACCGGAAATGGTGCAGAACGAAATGCAGCGCGGCGAGTTTTCCCTTCCGCAAGGTTACCAGGTCGTTCCGGACCTTCTGCTGTTCAAAGTGGTAAAAGGAAATGAATATGTGCCCGCCGCCGACCCTAACTTTTCCGTTAGAATTCCAAACAGAAAAGATCATTACACCGGTTTCATCGAAAACATCACGGCAAGCATGCTAACCTACCGGGCAATGTACGAACTTCAATTTAACAAAGTTGAACGCGCAAAAATTTATATCGACAAGGTTAAGCATGATTTCCCGGATTTCAGGTTGCCGCCTCAAATTGAAGATAGAATACAATAGCTTTAATATCACTCTTCCCTTAGCGGCTTAACGTTGTGGAGCATTGATAAATTTTATTCAGACTTCCGTGCCGGCGGAATGTCATGTTCCAAAAAGATTGTCTGTGTAGGGTAAGCAAATTGTATGCTGCGCTTTTGAAATTCTTCAAACAGCCGCAGGTTTATCTGATGTTGTATATCCATAAACAAATTGTAGTCGGCTGAAAGGATGTAAAAGACATTCTCATAATCCAGTGATGAAGCACCGTAGCTTTTAAAGTGCGACCGCTCGAAAGTTGTATGATGTGATTCGCTTACAACTTCTTTAACAATCGATGGAATTTCTTTCAGAAGTTTCAAATCGGTTTGATAGATCACGCCGAAATTAAAAACTACCCGGCGTTTCTCCATCCGTTTAAAGTTGTGAACCTTTGTATCGGTTAAATTTGAATTCGACACGACGATAATTTCGCCGTTCAAAGCTCTTATCTGTGTAGATTTTATTCCTATCTTTTCCACCGTTCCGGATTCTTTATCGAAGGTTAAAAAATCTCCGACATGAAAAGGCCTATCGAAAAAGATAATGAAGTAGCTGAATAGATCTTTGAGCAACGCTTGCGCAGCCAATGCAACCGCAATTCCGCTTATACCGAGTCCGGCAACAATAGCGGAAATATTAAAGCCGAAATAATTTAAAAGAAGAAGCACTCCGAGAATCCAAATGAAAAAATTGGCAAATGAAACAAGCGGTTTGACCTTTTTAAATCCTTCGGAGTCCTCCTTTCTATTTTCAACTACTACATTGATAAGCCTGTTAAAGAAGAATGTTATGAAACGAAATGAATACCAAAATA
>JAKAHQ010000352.1 GCA_021814855.1 Bacteroidota bacterium
AAAGAAAAGAACATAAAACTTTTCGAAAATATTTTCGTTTATGAATTAATTAACCACGAAGCCTCGTGTAAAGGTATTCGATGCTTTGATCTTGACAGACAAACTTCGTTTAATATAGTTGGCCGAAGCACAATAATTGCATCAGGCGGCGCTTCGGCAATTTATTCCAGAACAACAAATCCCTCTTCTTCGGTTGGCGAAGGTATTTACCTTGCTTACAATATTGGCGCCGAAATTGAAAGCATGGAATTCATCCAATTCCATCCGACTGTATTTTACTCTGAACACGGAGAAACATTTTTAATTTCTGAAGCTGTACGCGGCGAGGGAGCTTATCTTGTAAATCATGAAGGTAAAAGATTTTTAACGGAATCGAATTACACAGAGCTATCACCCCGGGATGTTGTTTCCGAAGCTGTGTTTTCTGAGATACAAAGAAGCGGCAAACCCAACGTCTTTCTTAAACTTGATCACCTAGATCCGTTAATGATTAGGAAAAGATTCAAAAATATTATTGATGAAGCACAGAAGAATAATATCGATATAACAAAAGATTTGGTTCCTGTTGCGCCGGCAGCGCATTATACGGTTGGCGGAATTAAAACGGGTTTGAACGGAGAGACAAACATTTCCGGTTTATATGCTATTGGCGAAGCGGCTTCTACCGGAGTTCACGGCGCTAATCGATTGGCAAGCAATTCCCTTCTCGAATGCTTAGTGTTTGCGAAAAGAACGATTGAATACTCAGTATTAAATCCAACCTCTTCCCTTCCCTGTAATATTAACAACCAAAAATTTAGAATTGATGAGAGAAACCGCGAGAAATTCCAATTGATTCGGGAAAGTATTGGAATAATATTATGGGAAAATGCCGGCATAATTAAAAGTAAATCCGGTTTGGCAAGTGTTTTGCACAAACTTTCTAAAATTGAAAACTCGATTAACATTGAAGATGATGAATACTATGGGTATAAAATCAGAAGTCTGTTAAGTGTTGCGGGCATGATAATTCAATCTGCAATAGTTCGGGAAGAAAGCCGCGGCTGTCATAAACGTTCGGATTTCCCGGCAGAAAATCCTGACATGCTAAAAACAATTGTCTTAAAGAAAGGTAATGGACCACGCTTTTGTGAATTACTAAATACATTGGATAGAAAATGCGGCTGAACAAAAAAGAAATTGAAAGAATAGTTACCCAAGCATTAAAGGAAGATATCGGTTCCGGCGATATAACTACAAATTCAATCATCGCAAAGAAAAAGAAAGCTTGCGCAAATTTTTATGCTAAGGATAATGGCGTGGTAGCCGGTTTGAAAATTGCCAAGTCCGTTTTCAAAAAGTTGGATAACAAGATTGTATGGAAAAATTTTGTTAATGATGGCGACAAAGTTAGTGCCGGGACAAAAATAGCCTCAATAAAAGGATCGTATCGTTCCTTGTTAACCGGTGAACGTGCGGCGCTGAATATTTTGCAGCGAGCTTCGGGAGTAGCAACATTAACATCGACGTTTGTGGAGAATGTTAAAGGAACGAATGCAAAAATTCTTGATACGCGCAAAACGGCTCCCGGCTTGCGTCTGCTTGATAAATATGCCGTAAAAACCGGCGGCGGAAATAATCATCGCATCGGCTTGTTCGACATGGTGCTTATCAAAGATAATCACATTGAAGTTGCCGGAGGAATTAAAGAAGCTGTGAAGCAAGTTCGAAAACATTTACGCAAAAAGTTGCTTATTGAAGTCGAGACCTCCACTCTGGAACAAGTAAAGGAAGCTCTTGATTTAAAAGTAGATATAATTATGCTGGACAACATGAATAATGAAATGGTGAAGGAAGCCGTACAACTTGTAAACGGTAAGTGTAAAGTTGAAGCGTCCGGCAATGTAAGTTTGGAAAATGTTCTAAGCATTGCTGAAACCGGAGTAGATTTTATTTCCGTCGGGGCATTAACTCATTCCGTCAAAGCCTTTGATATAAATATGAAATTTGAAAAAACGAAAGAAGCAGAATGAAAAACATTATTGAAGAAATAAATCAATTAAAAAAAGAGCGTAATGCAGTAATACTCGCTCATAATTATCAAATAGGAGAGATACAAGATCTTGCCGATTTTGTCGGGGATTCATTAG
The DNA here is from genome assembly GCA_021814855.1 of Bacteroidota bacterium. The sequence goes on from JAKAHQ010000352.1 coordinate 2,130, forward strand.
GACTTTCGCAGCAAGCAGCTGAAACGGCGGCGGATTTGATTGTATTCTGTGGTGTGCATTTCATGGCGGAGACCGCCTCCATCATTTCGCCAAACAAGCGGGTACTTATACCAAGTTTGGAAGCCGGCTGTTCTCTTGCTTCAACAATCACCGCGGCTAAATTAAGAGAATGGAAAACAAAATTTCCCGGCGCGGTAGTTGTATCTTATGTTAATACATCCGCGGAAGTAAAAGCTGAAAGCGACTACTGTGTTACATCTTCGAACGCTGTAAGTATTGTTGAATCAATTCCAGCCGAAAAGAAAATATTATTTCTGCCGGACAAGTTTCTCGGCAATTACGTTGAAGCAATTACCGGCCGTAAAATGGAAATTTGGAACGGCGCTTGTCATGTTCATGAAAAAATCGGTGACGTAAATTTTGAAAGCGCGCAGGCCAGTCATCCTAATGCTGAATTTTTAATTCATCCGGAATGCGGCTGTTCTTCTTCGTGCATGTTAAAATCACAAGTTTACTTTGACTGCAAAGATATTCATATCTTTTCTACCGAGGGAATGATAAATCATGTGAAAGAATCTAAAGCGAATGAATTTGTAATTGCAACGGAAATAGGTATTCTTCATCGTTTGAAAAAATTAAAACCGTCCGCCGCATTTTTACCGTTAAGCGAAAACTCCGTATGCGAATACATGAAGAAGATTACACTTGGAAATTTACGCGACGCGCTTTTATACGATCGTTATGAAGTTAAAGTACCGGAAGAGATTGCCGAGCGCGCAAGATTACCCATAGAAAGAATGCTTCAGCTTGTTTAATAAGAATTTTTATTTCGGCTTAACATGAATAATAGTATCCATGAAAAATACATGAAACTCTGTTTTGAGCTCGCAAAAAAAGGTGAGGGAAATGTTCATCCGAATCCTTTGGTGGGAGCTGTAATTGTGAAAGACGATAGTATTATTTCAACAGGGTATCATAAAAAATACGGTTCGGCTCATGCGGAAAAAAACGCGATTGATAATGCGTCTATCTCTTTAACAGGATCAACCCTTTACTGTAACCTTGAACCATGCATGCATACCGATAAACAAACTC
>JAKAHQ010000007.1 GCA_021814855.1 Bacteroidota bacterium
GATACAATCGTAAAGCCGAACAGAAATAATAAAATCATTTTTTTCATTAGAATCACCCCATGAATTGTTTATAAAGAATACCCTTTTCAAGAAACAAATTGAAGATGTTAAAGATATTAGTAATTAATGTACGGCATCCGTAAACATGATATAAAAATCTTTCTGTTTTGTATTCGGCGCGCATCTCTACTGACCGATTGTTATCTATAATTTATAATTATTTAAACAAAAAAGTCAGGTTATTAAAAATCTCTATTACCTTTTTATTGCTTTAATAAACAGTTCTATTGAATTTTTTCAAGAACGAGTGTATAACTTGTGTTGGGGTAATAGCGAATAGTATCTTCCTTGTACTCTTTAACAACGCAATTCGGAATTTTTTTTGCGATAGCTAATAAATCCCTACAGTAGCCAAGTTTTGTCATTCGCCATTTTTCATAGGTTGTTGCATTATGTATAGAGGGTTCGCAGAAGACTGCTCCTTTTTTGCAAACGCGAAAAACTTCTTTTAAAGCAAGTTCGGCATTAACCTGTCCCAATTGTTCAAGGACATGATTTGTGTAAACAACATCATAAGAATTATCTGGCAAATCTATTTTTGTCACATCTCCAAAAAAGAGTTCCTCATAGAACGATTCATAAACTAGATTAACAACGCATGAAGCCATGCGAGAGTGCGTATACTCAAACCCAGATATTTTTATACCGGGCTTGGATTTGGCAAGCAGGAACATATTAAGGCCAGTTCCGCAGCCCGCATCAAGAACGGTTGGATTTTGTATTCCATCACATAGGGACGAAATATGTTCAATTAATTCAATTCTAGGCCACGCATTTTTGCCAATCATAATTTTGCCGTTATGTTTCAAGGGTTGAGAGGTGGTAAGAACTCTCAAACTCTCGTAGTCATCGCTGTATCTGGAAAATGTAGACTTACCATGCCGGCGAACAAATTTTATTATCCCTTTGAAATCGCCTAAAACTTTGAATGTTTTTTCGATTGGGTTTATGTATGTAAATTTTTCGGGGAGAGTTGTAAGATAATTGCTAAAAGATTTTGGGTAGTAACAATATCCGAGTATGCTCGAAGCTTTATCCATGCATCGTTGAAAATTAGCCCAGTCATTAAATTCTGGATGAGAACTTTGTCTGCGATCCGCGATATTGATTTTCTTATTAAGATTAATCTCTTTACATATTATTGCATATTCCTGAGTGTCTGCCTTCATAATGCATTCTCCGTAATATATTTTAGGAATGATTGGAATATTTATTTTGACATTAGATACATTACATCAATATTGTCGTTGTCGAGATATTTATAGTTTTTTTCTTTCAGCAGATTTAGGTTTGGAAACATTTGTCGATACAGAGATGAAAAATCTGCCTTCCAAAGAAGGTTAGTATTGCCTCTATAGCCGACTTCTTTTGTTTCTTTTGAGAAATATTCGAAGCCCCAAATATATCTTTTAGAGCAACGGTAAATTTCGCGCATAACGTCATGCAAATCTTTTTTTGATATGTGAATTAAGACGCCGGATGTATAAACCATATCAAAGAAGTTATCCTTAAAAGGAAGATCAAATGCAGAACCATGCAGAATGTTTATTCCGTTGAGCCGTTTTCTTGCGCTCTCGGCTGCCGATTCATTGATTTCAATTCCGTATAAATGTTTGAACCCCATTTGTTGAAGCAGCAATAACTGATTGCCGGAGTTCATGCCGACTTCCAGTATCTTCATTCGGCGGTCTAACGAATGTAAAAATTCTTCATTCATTGTTTCGCGGGAAACCCCGAAGTTATTTAAATACAGATTATTGAGTTGTGCAATATCAAAAGTGTTTCGACGTGTATATTCATCTCCGAAATTACCCGCCCATGTTTCTTCTTGAAAACTATGCAATTTTTTTACCTTCCTGTTGTTTGTACTTTTATTATTTAATTAACGAAAAATCTCGTTGAATAATTCACCTTTAAGAAATTTTGTATCGATACCCCTCCGTTTGTAAAACTCCGCAAAGAACGGAATATATTTTTCGTAGATAACGCGCAGTTTTTCCATTCTATAGTTTTCGAAAACCCACAAATGTTTTTTAAGCTTATACAGCCGGGAGAATACCGCCCTGTTGTAAAATGGTTTTGCAATTCTAAGTAGAATGTAAACCAGCCAATGCCAGAAATAAATTTTGTAAAATGATTTATGCCCGGCTTCCTTTGTTCGGTTAACGGTGTTTTGAAAAAAATATGCCGCGCGAATGTGATTCATTCCGTCTCCGAAACCGATAATGTTTTTGATCAATTCATTTCTTGTCGCGTCTTTTTCCGGTGCGAAGAATTTTTCCATTCTGCCGGTTTCGTAAAATTCAAAAATTGATTTGCTGAGTTCATCGTAAGATTTAATGAGAGCCGAGCCTTTGAATACCGGATCGCGGTTGAAATTTGGATCCGGATTTATAAAGATTGTTTGCTTTCCCATGAGCCAGGCTTCGAGAGCGGTTGTGGATTCGAAGCATGTCCAAAAATCCGAAACGCTTATCAAATCATGAATCGCTTCTTCTTCGGATAGATAAATGACATTTTCGTAATGAATAAGTTCACGCATTTCATTTCTAACCGGTTCGGGTCTTTCCGGCGCGTTTTCCTGCGGATGCTGTTTGAGTATGAATAGTATATCGGGATTATTTTCTATTGCGCTTTTAAGTACATCGCGCACGGCTTTTCGCTGTTCCTCAATCCATTTGAATTTGCTTTTATCGCCGCCGGCCCAAAATAACAATTCATCTCTGCCCCGGTGATGATCCATTTTTCCGAATGCCCAGCCTGCGTAACCAATTACCTTTTTATACGAAAGCTTATTGTACTTGCGAAGAAATTCATCTTTAGACATGAATTTATAAATTGAGTACCGATCGAAACCAACTCCTCCGGTTACTACAATTTTATCTGCCGAAGCAGGTTCTTTTGTTTTCAAAAAATCTGCAGTGCGTTCGCTCCAGCAGCAAACATAATCTTGATAAAATTTTCTGGCGCGGTTGAATCCCCAATAGTCGAAAGTACCGTCTGTTCTAAAATTTCCTTCCGAGATAAGAGCGAACAGGGGAATGTTTTGATCGTGGGCTATTTGGGAAATCTTAAAGTAAAGGTTGGAGCCGATAGTGTTTGCTTGTAATATTACATCCGGTTTAATGCGGTAAATCTGGTGAATGTCGATATTAAGCGCGTGATAAAACTCACAGTTCAAGAACCGTTCGGCGTAGTAACGTATCGGCAGCAACATTTCCACGTCGCGGCCAACGGCGTCGTCTGTAAAACATAATACTTTTACTTTTTTGTTCATCAAATTTATTCGCGAAGAAGAAACTTATTCCTTTTGTCTTCCGGTTGTTATTTGATTTAGATAGCCGGCTAATTTCTTAGTTAAATTTCTATTGGTATACTGGGAAATATCTGTTGTATTTGAAACCAATTTTCCTTGTTTAAATTTTTCGTATAAATCTTTTACTGTTGCCAGGGTTTTATCCGGATCCGAGAAGCCGCAGGTAAAACCGCCGTCTACGCCGTGAACAATTTTCGACGCGTCGCTCTCTTCCGGTCCAATTACAATAATAGGTCTTCGCGAAGCAAGGTACTCAAATAATTTTCCGGGAAGTCTGCCGTTTACGTTAGGCATATCGTTCAAAATAAGAATCAAAGCTTGAGAGCGATGCATCCGCTCAAGAGTATCTTTCCGCGATAAATGATCGAACAGTACCAGGTTATTTTTTAATCCGAGCGATTCAATTTCGTCAATGACGGCGTGACCGATAAATCCCGCCAATTCGATTTCAAGATCGGCGGCAAACCGCTTATCCTCTTTGGATAAAATGGATAACGCTTTCCAAAGTGTCTTGGCATTTCGATCCGGCCCCAGACTTCCGTAATGACTTAACGTAAATTTGGGAGAAAGTGAAACAGAGATATCCTTAAAATCGTCTTCATCGTAACCCCAGACAATTACCCCGACATCTTTCGCTCCGATGGATTCGAGATCGGCTTTCCAAGTATTGCTGCAGATTGTAACCTTGTTTGCCCATTTAAACACTCGTTGTTCCATCTTCTCGTGGATTTTTTTAGAGATCGGGTTAAGCATCAGCTGAGGAAAATAATCCACCTGAGTCCACGGGTCCTGAAAATCTGCATGCCAGGGTATTCCTAAATTTTTCTTTACGCCGTAGGCAATCATATGAGTTGTTTGCGGCGGCCCGTTTGTAAATAATGCATCTACGGGATTGTCTTTTAGATATTTGGATAAAAAATTTACGCTGGGGCGAATCCAAAACCTTCGGGCGTCAGGAATAAAAATATTTCCGCGTATCCAGATTCCAAGTTTGTGTGTGAAGCTTGGATTCTCTTCCTCAAGAAAAACATTATGAATTCTTTCTTGTTTCATCTTGCCCGTAATCAATTTAAATAAATTATACGGTTCCCAAATTCTTGTTTTGATAGTTACTGTGCCCGGCGGTATATCTTTAAAGTTACCGTCATCAAGCACCGGGTATTCCGGGTTGTCTGCAGTACAGATAACCGGCTCCCACCCAAACTCGCGCAGATATTTTGCAAATTTAAGGCAGCGATGAACCGCGATTCCTCCTGCAGGCGGCCAGTAGTATGATATGATTAAAACTTTTTTCATACGCGCCCAACCATGCCAGAATCCGGCGATGATTTACCCGCGCCCTTCAATATTCCTTTTATGAAGTCTGAAATTCTTGCCGGGCTCGTTAGAATCTCTAGCTCCGCTTTTTCGTAAAAATTAAAAATGTAAAGCACGAGAGGGAATAAAATTGTTAGAAGAAATTTTATTGACCACAGGAATATTTTATTCATCTCCGGCAGAAGATAGATTGGAGATGCGAGCGCTACACCTATAACGATCATCAAAAATAATTTTGAATTTTCAAATTCAATTCTAAAGTATTTATTAGACAGAAACTGGGAAACGATATGAAATATAACGAACGCAACGAGCGTGTTTATCGCCGCGGCCATAATGCCGTATTTTGGAATAAAGATAAAATTGAGAACTATATTCAACGCGGAAGATGCAAGCGTAATCCAAGCCACGTGCTTTGTGTTTTTAGTCAGCATCATTCCCAACGAGGCGGTCAAGCGCATACCGCTGAATACATACGAAAGCAATATGATGGGTATTACCAGATATGCCGAGTAATAATCGTTTTGCTGCGCGAAAACTTTAATGATTTCTTTGCTGAACAAGGAAAGAAAAACAAATCCCCAAACAAAAAAGAAAGTTGAGTAAGTCATTAACTTTGAAAAGAAGCGGGTATCATCCGGCTGACCATAATATTTATACGCAATCGGAAGCAATCCAAGACTGAACGGAAGAACAAGAAACATGTTAAGAACACCGGCTACGCGGTAACCAAGTCCGTATAAAGCGACGTATTTGGAACCCAATAGATATTTTATGACGAATCGATCGCTTTGATTAAGCAATAAAAATCCCACGGCGCTGAACACAAGAGGTACGCCGAATTTCAACGCAATTATTAGCAGCGGAAAACTAAAACGCATTTTAAATTGCGGTATAATTTTGATTAGAAGAACGACTGTTGTAAGAATTTCTACAATTAACGAGGCCGTCAATATTCCGTTAATGCCCTGGTCTTTAAATGCTACCAGATAAATTGTTAACAGCATCAACAGAAAGGTCCCTGCGATGCTGACCGACGAGTAAAAAACGGATTCCTCTTCAGCCCGTATCTTTGCCAAAAACAAATTGTTCAACACCTTAAAAAATACTATGTACGAGATCAGCCGTAAATACTCTGCCTTTATCTGAGCATGTTCAAAGAAAGGGGCATACTTAAATGCGAAGAATTCCGTAACAACAACAAGTATGAGACTAACGCCGAGGACAAAAACGGTTAGCGTAAATAACGCGGTTCTTTTCTGCTGATTGTATTCTTTACTGTTGTTAAGAAAAATAAGCGAACTCGCCTGCCCGAGAATTATAGTTCCTGCTAAAATCTGGATAATATTATCAATAAGATCCCAGTTGCCGAAATCATTCAGAAGAAGTTTTTTCGTATAAAGCGGCAGTAAAACTATCCCAATAACCTTTGGCGCAATGTTGCTTAAACTGTAAACGAAAGTATCTCGAACTGTGCTTTTAAGTCGCTCAAGCATTTATTGTTTTTCCGCCGAGTTCTTCTTTTTATTTAGATATAAGACGTAGCCGAGTCCGCCAAACATTAAAATGTTAAGGAGAAGTGATAAATATTTTCCAGCTACAAATCCGCCCGGTTCGTATATAAACTTAACTTGATGCTTACCTTGCGGAACGACTATTCCCTGAAAACCGTAATTTGTTTTATATACATGAACCGGATTTCCATCAACAAAAGCTTTCCAGCCGGGAAGGTACGTCGTTCCGTAAAAAAGGAAATTGTTCCCTTTTGCGTTTACCTCCGCGGTTACGGATTCATCTTTATACTGAGTGATTTGAACCGTAGATGTGGAATCGCATTTGTCGTATTTGAAATTGAGATTTTCTACAAAGGCAACTTTCTTCGGATCGAAAGAATTAGTCTTTACGGCATTGAGAATATCGACACCGGATTTCTGCGCAACGCTGTCCGCAAAATAAATTCTCGGCAAGGCCATATCATTGCGGTAAACAAATTCGTTTTTACCTTGATATAGGTTTACAAATCCTGCCGGACTGTATGGCTGGTCGGTGACAATATATTTTACGTCGAGCATTCTCCACAGAGTAGGGTTAACTGGCGTTCCGACAACATCCATAATGTCCTGGTAGCTGCGCGGTTTGGCTGCCGAATACCCGTAAAAATCTTCCTGAAGAAAATAAACATTGAAGTTGCCGTTATCCGAGAATGAACCCATTGAACCGTCTTGCTTTAAATTTAATAACCGATGTGGCTGTGTATCATTTTGTTTTTTGATGACCGAAATGTAATTGGGTTCCCGGAACATACTGTTAACCTGCTCTGCGTCAACATAAGATGCGCCGCGTTCGCTTATTCTAAAAAGATCAAAAAGAACAAGAACAACCATGCCGGTTATAAATATATCCCGATTAATTTTTGATTTTACAAAAGAATAGATTAAACCGAAAACCAACGCCAGTAAACCGAAAGAAATTATCACATCTCCCTTGAACATCTCGGTCATATACTCCGAAAGGGCATTAAACATTTGTGCTCTTTGAGATTGGCCAAGAGATGAAACATAATCACTAACACGCTGGGCAAACGCATCGCCCAAACTTCCGCTTAATAGAATTGCAATAATAAATAACCCGGCAAAGCCAATTGCGACAAATTTCAAAATCTTTTCCAGTTTAAGATTTTTTTCTTCCCTCAGAGAAATAATTTTCATAATTCCCAAACCGGCGAGTATTGGGAACAGAATCTGAACAACATGAAGTATCATTGATGGAGAACGGAAGTTATTGAACGACGGCATGTAATTATAAAATAAATTATAAAGTAACGGAAAGTTTTTTCCGAAGGAGAGAATTAGGAATATCAAAATCACAATTCCTAAAAACTGAACTATGGGGTCGCGCCATCTAATAAACAAGGTTAAGATTCCGAGCGCAAAGATAATTACACCCATATACATCGCAGTATCAACAAACGGCATTTGTCCGAAATATGTGTTCACTTCCGCATCCTGATTCTGCGAAAGCGGACCGTTGTATGTTGACTTTCCAAATCCGTAGTAAGAAGGGATGATAAAAGTCATTACCTCGCCGGGCGAGAACGACCAGTTTGTTGCGTATTCGTAAGCGTTATTTTGAGATTCGGCACCCGTTTCTTTCAACTCAGTAACGCTCTTTGTTCCTCGCGTGGAATATGGCTTGTATTCGTAGAGCTGCGCATATGTATCGAACGACATGAGGAGCGCGATCAAACCAACGGCGGCAACAATCCCAAGCGATTTGAATAATTGTTTTATTAGAAATTGATCCTTTGCCGTAAATGCCCGGATAAAGAAATAAATAAAATATATTCCGGTAGCGAGAACAAAATAAAATACTATTTGAACATGAGCACCCAGAACAAGAAGATGCATGCCCAGCAGGAACAAGAGTATATCCATAAGGGTTATTTTTTTCTGGAACTTGAAAAGCATCATTAGGATGAACGGAAAAATAGCAAGACTCATTAATTTTGTAATATGTCCGATGTAGAACAGCATCACTATTCCCGTGCTGAAAATAGTAGCTGCAGAAACAAGAAAACTTAAACCCCTTCCGGCGCCGAAACTCCTCATAAAGAAAAAAGCAGTGAAAGCGAGAATTAGAAAACTAAAAGTATAGATAGCATTGTAATCGTGGAAAAATGCCGAATAAGTTTTTGTAACAACCGAATACGCAAGAGAAGTAAGGTCAAACCATCTTAACGACATTGAAGTTGCAACGGCGGGCATTCCGCAAAAGATGTAAGGATTCCACAATGAAATGCCGTCGCGGTCTTTGTTTGCGTATTCGCGCAGACTTTTTACCTGGATTAAATCCCCGGAGTTTGTAGTTTTATCGCCGAACATTACCGGCGAGTAGAAGATTAAGATTAAGACCAAGATCAAGAGCAAGAGTAGCGGGGTCTGATATTTCTCCGGAATGTATTTCCCAAAATTAAATCCGCCTTCCGATGATTTTTGAAGCGAAGCTTTTTTTTGCTGCTTTGCCATTTTATCTCCGAATAATTTCTTTGCGAACCGGCCCTACGGAAGCTGAGTAAGCAAATCCGCAAAGGGTTCCTATGTTAATTGTTTAAAATTGCTTTTGCGTAATTTTCCCAGCTCATGTTTGATGCCTGTTCCTTAACTCTTTCCCTGGGGATCGGTTTATCTAAAAATTCTTTCATTACTAAGTACATCGATTCAATGTTTTCCGGCTCTGCAAGGTAACCGTTGTAACCGTGCTTAATTGTCTCGGGAAAATGTCCTACCTTTGTTGCGATAGTCGGAAGATTAAAATTATACGCCATCGATTCAACACCGGACGGCGTAGCGACGAGATAGAACAAAACATTGCAATCGGCTACTTGAAAATATTTATGTACTTCTTCATTTCCAACATAACGGTTTACCACCACCGTTTGATTACGGATCCCGAGCCGGTCAATCAGCTCAAGCGGACGGTAATTGCTTTCATCGTCCTCTTTGCGGATTAAGATTTTTTTAATCAATCCGAATATGCTTTTCTTAATCCTGGTAGAAAGTTTTTTTGTATCGAGCGTGTTCCAGAAAGATTCTCCTACAATAAGAAGAGAAACATCGTTGCGTTCTTTTGCGAGTTTAGCGAACGACGCAATTACATTATGAAGACCCTTGTATTTACGTATGAAGCCGAAGAAAAGAAAAACATTTTTCCGCAATCCCAATTCGGCTTTTGCTTTCTCGATATCAAAAATTGGATCGGGAGAGAACATATCATAAACCGGGTGATAGAGCTTCAATACTTGTTGCCAGTGGTCGGTTTTAGGTGATCGGTGAGAAAGACGCTTTTGTTGCTCACCGTATAATATATAATCTCTCTGAGGAAATGTATTTTGTAACTCTGTGAAAGTTTTTAACGAATGAACAATAAACGAATGAGGTTTTGAAAGCGCATAGCGCAGCATTGTTTTGTCGATGGCGCTCCCTTCCTTTTGGGAAACTACATGCAAGTCGAACATTACTTCGCAGCGGCAAACTTTTTTAAGTTTGTTGGCAATGTACCCCATGGGTAAACCTTGAACTGCAATCGCCCACTGAAACACAACAACATCGGGATCTATTTTCTTAATTGTTTGAACGGTTCGTTTCCATGAGAACGGATTGTTATAGTTGGTTAGGTATTGAACATTGATGTTGGTGCCTTCGAGAAGATTTTTCTTGCTGGAACGGTCGATAAAGTCGCGAGGGATAATGGAAGGATATTGGTGCGTCCACGAGACAATGTATACTTCGGCACCGAGTTTGTCCAATGCTTTTGCAAGCGATGTTGTATAATTTGCAATGCCGCCTTTAAATTGCGGACCCGGTCCGAAGAGCACTACTTTCTTCATTTATGAAATATTTCCATGATAAACATTATTCATAAAAAACTACTTACAAAAAATTCCCAAAACCAATTTCCAGGTAACAAACAAATCCCAGTAACCAAAAAACAATAACCAAACAAAAACATAGCGAGAAAGAAAATTAAAATTGTTCCCTTATAAATAATTGTGATTTAGACATTAGAATTTGTTTGGCACTTAGTTTTTGCTATTTGGTTATTCTTCTTTCGTTTTACTTCTACCGTTTTTGATTCTCCACGGCAACAACATAAACTCTTTTCATCCCTTCCTCGATGGAGATTTTCGGTTCCCATCCAAGCTTTTCTTTAACGAAACTCATGTCGCAGTAGCGGGAATGCACTCCCATGGGTTTGTCTATTAACGGTTTTATAGTAGGGTTGTATCCGGCAAATTTTGCAAAGACTTTTATAAGATCGATGAACGAGGTTAATTTTCCCGAACCAATATTTATTGCGGTACCGTCATGAATTTTATCCATTGCGAGGAACATGCAATCCATCACGTCATCGATATGTACAAAGTCGCGTCCTTGTTTTCCCGTTCCCCACACTTCAAACGGATTTTCTTTTCGGGCGGCGCGCGCTGCAATTGCCGGAACCGGGTATGTTAAATCCTGGTCTTCGCCGTAACCTGAGAAAGGACGAATGCATACAATTGAAATTCCGTAATTGCGTGCGGCAATCTTGGCTAAAAACTCTCCGGTCATTTTAGTCCAGCCGTATGTAAGATCCGGCATGCCGAGAGTAAAACCGTCTATGTTTATATCGGCTTCCTTTAATGCAACGGCATCTGACTCGGTTTGCATATTTATCGGGTAAGCCGCGCTCGAACTTGGATACATCACGCGTTCCGGTTTTGCTTTAGCAATCCAATTAAAGAATTCAGCGTCTATGGAGAGATCAAGAGCAACAGCCATCGGGTCGCCTTCAATTTTTGCGCGGCCGCCTACTATTGCGGCAAAATGAAATGCGTCGCCGAATCTATCTATTTTTAATCCGTATTCGTTTTCCAGCCATTTAGGATTTTCAAGAAGCTTATTTAAGAATTTGCGGAAGTCGGTTTTCCAGTAAAATAGTCTTTCTTCCTTGCCAAAGATTTCTATGTCTTTGAATTTTTTTAGCGTAGAATCATAAAGCCATGTCGAGGGGTGAGTTCCTACCGATAGATCATCGATCATTATTACGGAATCATTGGTGCGCTTTAAAATTTGCTTAACGGTGTTCCTTCCTACAAAGCCGCAGGCCCCGGAGACAAGATGATATTTCATAAAAGTTTGTCCTAAAAGTTTTTCGAAAAATAAGAATTTTATTTTAGATTGTTCGGGTCTTAATAAGGGTATATTTTAGATTATTCTGCTCTGAGTTTGGAAATAAATATGAGGCTGGTTTTAAGAATTATTCTTGAATGGATTCGTTTTTAAATCTAACGGAAAATTTACTGCCTTTTCCTTTTTCGCTTTCTACAAAAATTTCAGCGTCGTTTATTTCGCAATATTTTTTTACGAGCGCAAGACCTAAACCGTTTCCGTCAAAATGACGCGTATAGCCGGTTTCTTCCTGCGAAAACGGTTTAAACATTGCCGATAAGTATTCTTTCGAAATACCTATTCCCGTATCAATAACATCCACTATTATCGAACCGCAATCATTTCTTAAACCAATTTCAACTGAACCCGCGTTAGTGTATTTTATGGCATTGTCAATCAGGTTCGCAAAGATTTGAGTTACTGCGTATCGATCTCCCGTAAATTTATGTTCTTTTATCGAAGACGGAACAATGAACAATTTTAATTTTTTTTGTTCGGCATTGTAGCAGAACTCGCTGATAAGCGGTGCTAAAATATCCCCGACAAGCGAAATTGGCTCTATGGTTTTCTTGTAGCTTCCCGTTTGAATTTCCGACATGTTCAGAATCAAATCGATGGTTCGAATTAAACGGCTGCTTCCCGTCTGTATCATTCCGAATATCTCTTTCCTATCATTATCGGAAAACTCGTTGTAACTCTCCCGCAGCATGGAAGTTGAGTTGAGTATTGTGTTAATAGGAGTTCTAATTTCGTGGGACATCTGTGCTAAAAATTCAGATTTCATAGCGTCGGCCATCTCGGCTTCATATTTTGCCTTCGCTAATTCTTCGGTTTGTAATTCGAGGGATCGGGAAATCTTTCTTTCGTTAAACAAACTTTTCTCAAGTCCCTGTGTAATTATTACAATGGAAAGGGTGATTATAATTTCCAGGAAGGTTAGGTTTGAAATTATTACCAGCCAGGAATCGAACGAAAAATACATTCTTATAAATGGTGCCGATGCATTATTCTGTATCCAAAAGCCGATAGCAATAAGGGTTACCATATTAAGAAGAATAGAATAAAATGCGGTTCTCGCGTTCATTAGTATGGCGGATAGAATCGGCACAACAAACAGCCATATATATCCCGCGCCGTATGGTCCAATGGTAATCAACAGAGTTACACTTAGAGGATATGCTAATGCTAAAATTGAAATTGCTCTTGTACGAACACTTAAAGACTTTGAAAAAAATAAAAAGAAAAGAAATATATACGCGGCGGTATCTACTATAACAATTAACCATAGCTTTGAATGAACGGAAAGAATAATGCTTGGGATGTACGCAATGAATGCAAATACCGTAATTATATAGATTATATAAAGAAGTATTTTCTCCCGCCAGTAAGAAAGCCCTTCCCGGGGCATCGAATTAATAGGCGTGGTATACCGCGTAAAATGGTTTGAAAATTTCTGTATTAAATTACTCACAAGGTACAACCCCTAAAAAAGAAGTTTTGCCTAGAAGTCTTTATCGATCAGGAATATGTATTGTTCTACTTCAAGATACCAATAGGCCACTTAACCATTCAAATTATCGATGAAAATTCAGGTGAGTTTAACACGGCAGAAATTAATTGGCGTGTCCGAAACAAAAACGCAATTGGCCAAACTAAAAGCTATATTTCGGTAACTGATGTTAGGAAAAAAACATATGTTGTTTGAAAATTTGGGAATAGAAGACGAAATCCTTAATTCCATTAAAGAATTAGACTTTATTAATCCAACTCCCATACAAGAAAAAGTAATACCCGTTTTGCTGCAAGAAAACTCGCAGGATATAATTGCGCTGGCTCAAACCGGCACCGGCAAAACAGCCGCGTTCGGCCTCCCGATTATTCAGAAAACAATTCCTTCGGGAAAGCGAATTCAATACTTAATTCTAAGTCCAACGCGCGAGCTGTGCATTCAAATTGCCGATGACCTTTCGCTGTACGCAAAGTATAAGCCGGAAATTAAAATTGTGCCGGTGTTTGGCGGGGCCAGCATAGAAAGGCAAATTCAATCTGTAAGAAAGGGTGCTCATATAATTTCCGCAACGCCTGGCAGACTGGTTGATCTTATAAACCGAGGGATTGTAAACCTTTCTCATGTAGAAACAGTGGTTCTTGATGAAGCCGATGAAATGCTTAACATGGGTTTCCGCGATGAGCTTGAAACAATTCTAAGCGAAACCCCAAAATCCAAAACCACGCTTCTGTTCTCCGCAACTATGCCAAACGAGGTACGCTCGATTGCAAATAAATACATGAGCAACCCGGTTGAGATAACGGTTGGAAAGAAAAATGCCGGCGCCGAAAATGTTAACCACGTTTGTTACCTGGTTCACGCAAAGGAAAGATATCTTGCTCTTAAGCGTATTGTTGACTCTCACCCTGAGATTTACGGAATTATTTTTTGCCGTACCCGTAAAGAGACGCAGGAAGTTTCCGATCAACTTATTAAGGATGGTTACAATGCCGACTCTCTTCACGGCGATCTGAGCCAGGTGCAGCGCGATCTGGTTATGAACAAATTCCGCATAAAGCATCTTCAACTTTTGGTGGCTACAGACGTTGCCGCAAGAGGATTGGACGTTGATAGTTTGACCCATATTATTAATTATAACCTGCCCGAGGAACTTGAACTCTATACTCACAGGAGCGGAAGAACCGGACGTGCCGGAAGAACCGGCACCTCAATTGTGATTGCTAATCTTAAGGAAAAGAGCAGGCTTCAGCAAATTGAAAAGCAAATCAACAAGAAATTCACATTCGCGGAAATTCCAACCGGCAAAGAAGTATGCGAGAGACAACTCTTTTATATGATCGATAAAATCGAAAAGGTAGAAGTAGATTCGACCGAGATAGAACCTTTTCTTCCAGAGATTTATAGAAAACTTGAATGGCTTGAACGCGACGAACTGATTAAAAAATTTGTGTCCGTGGAATTCAACCGCTTCCTTGATTATTATAAAAATACTGAGGACTTAAGTTCGCCCCATGAATCGAGATCGAGCGGAAGAAGACGGGACGCTGTTGAAGGGTTTACACGGTTCTTCATCAATCTCGGCAGACTGGATGACCTGAAACCCAAAGACTTGATGGGATTGATCAGCGACCTAACCGGCTTTCGAGATATTGAAATAGGCGATATTGAAATTCTAAAAACATTTTCTTTCTTCGAGGCAGATTCCGAATTCCAGGAAA
This sequence comes from Bacteroidota bacterium, assembly GCA_021814855.1. The sequence continues at coordinate 14,629 of JAKAHQ010000007.1, forward strand.
CGATTTTAAAATCTTTTTCCGGCAAGGAATACAAAGGAAGAAAAATTACTCTGGAGATTTCGCAGTCCGAAGGTAAAAAGAAGGGAAAGCAAAGCAGGGGAGACGAATTTAGAGATAGAAAACCAAGAGGTGAAAGAAAATTTCGCGATGACGGTTTTGCAAACGAAAAGAAATTTAGAGGAGAAAGAAGAGACAGTAACAACAGGTTTTCCAAGGAAAGAAACAGAGATGAAAGAGGAGAAAAATTTTCAAAGAAAAGAGATGCCGAAGGCAGAAAGAAGCGCAAGA